>CACXGH010000155.1 GCA_902767175.1 uncultured Ruminococcus sp. | reverse complement strand
CTGGTCGCCTGAAATAACAGCAGTAACAGAAGAAGCAACATATACAGCCGAATATAATGAGGTCGTAAATAAGTATACAGTTACCTTTAAAAACTATGACGGCACAGTGCTTCAAAGCGGTGATGCAGAGTACGGCGAGACACCTGTTTACACAGGGGAAACACCCGTGAAAGAGGGAAACGCACAGTACAGCTATGAATTCAAGGGCTGGTCGCCTGAAATAACAGCAGTAACAGAAGAAGCAACATATACAGCCGAATTTAATGAAATAATTAATGAATATACGGTTATATTCAAAACAGACGAAGGCAGCCTTATAGGTTCTGAAAAAGTGAAATACGGCAATAAGGTTGTGAAACCTACACCTGAACCTGAAAGAAAGGGCTATAAATTTGCCGGCTGGTATCTGAATGGCAAGGAATATGATTTCGATACTGCTGTAACGGAAAATATTGAGCTTGTTCAGAAGTGGCTTACAGTTGTTTCGCTGGTATATATTGACGGCGATGAAAACGAATCTGCCGAAACAGTTTATGCCGAAACTTTCACTTCTTATTCAGTTCCGACAGTAACAGACAGGGAAGGCTATGAATTCAAGGGCTGGAAGGTCAATGATGAGCTGAAAACTACCGCTGAGGAAACACAGAGTGCAGTCATTGAGCTTGTCAGGGAAGGTTCTGTCAAGACTGTTACCGTTAAAGAGGTATTTGAGGAGATCCCCGATCATTCTTTGAAAAATACTTCAAAATTATCATCGGAAACAGCTTTGACCAATGAAGCTGTAACGGTGATATGTTCAGCTAAAGGCGGACAAGGCGAATATAAATTCGATGTATGCTATAAGAGAGCAGATGACGTACTCTGGACAGTCCGGCAGTATATGGACGCAAATGAGAACGTGGAGCTTTCATTCACTGAAACGGGATTACATGATGTATGCGTTAAGGCGTATGACGGTGAAGGCACAGTTGCAAAAAAATATTTTACCGTAAATGTTTCAGAAGGAGTATTTATAAATACATCTGTAATATCATCGGAAACAGCGGCATCAAATGAAGCTGTTTCTGTAACCTGCTCTGCTGAAAAAGGCTCAGGTGATTATAAGTATGATGTATGCTATAAGAGAGCAGATGAGACAAGATGGACAATCAAGCAGTATATGAGCAGCAATCAGAATGCAGATATTTCATTTACTGAAACAGGCATTCATGATATATGTGTAAGAGCACATGATTCTGACGGTACTATCATCAAGAAGTACTTCCGTGTTGATGTTTCCGAAGGCATATTTAAAAACAATTCGACACTGTCAACAGATGATGTACGCACAAATGCTCCGCTTACTGTAAGGTGTTCGGCTGACGGCGGCAGCGGAGAATATAAGTACAGCGTTCTTTACAAGAGAGTCTACGATTCAAATTGGACTGTAAAGCAGTACATGAAAACGGACGAAAACGTTGATATTATATTTGAGGCAACGGGCATGCATGATATCTGCATTAAAGCCTATGATGCGGAGGGTAAGGTAATAAAGAAATACTTCCGTATAACTGTTTCTGGCGGCTCTGTGATAAACACTTCGGTAATTTCTTCTTCAGAGGTCGAAGTGAATGAAAAGCTGACAGTGCATTGTTCTGCCGATTTTACTGATACAGAACGTAAATACAGCGTATTGTATAAGAGAGGTGCGGATACCGGTTGGGCAGTTAAGCAGTACAAGGACACAGATTCTGATGTTGAGCTTTCATTTACATCAACAGGCTGGTTTGATGTATGCGTGATTGTCTATGACGGAAACGGAACTGCGGTCAAGAAATATTTCCGTGTCAAGGCTTCGGCCGGTTCGTTCCGTAACACATCAAGGCTGTCTGCATATAAGACTGCGTCAGATGAAAAAATAAACGTAATTTGTTCGTCTGAAGGCGGTGCAGGAGAGATCGTCTATGGTATATTCTGCAAAAAGATCAACGAAACAAAATGGACGGTCAAGCAGAAATACAGCGATATTACTGATGCTGCTCTCAGTTTTGACAAAACCGGTGTTTATAACGTATGTGTTATTGCTAAAGACACTGACGGCACTGTAGTTAAGAGATATTTCAGAGTAAGTGTTTCCTGAGTTTCGTAATATAAACCTGCTTATAGTCGGATAAACTGATCTTTGCGTAAAATTTCGCTGAACGAGGCAGAAACGTCAGTGTAGTTATGTGGGATTTAACGCCGGAGATAGTATTAAAAGACACAATAATTAAAATACTCCTCACTGCTGCAAATTCAGCGGCAGTGAGGAGTTTCTTTTTGGTCTGTTATGTTTTTCCGGATACTTATATGATTATTTTTCTGAGGAAAATCTCTTTTCTTCTTTGCGTATAGTTCTGAAAAGCAGCCATACTGATACGAACATCATTATTAGTTCCGTTACCGGCTGGGCGCATATCAGTCCGCTGAAGCCGAAAAGATGATTCAGCAGAAGCAGCAGAGGAACATACAGACCCAATTGTCTGATAAGAGTAATTGTAAATGCATACTTAGGTTTGCCCATTGCCTGAAATGACATACGGCTCATGGAAGTTGCACCCACAAACGGAAGTATCAGCATAACAGCCCGAAGTACAACCGCACCGATTGATATTACCTCTGCAGAATCGGTAAATATGGAGATGAGCAGCGGAGCAAAGATGCCGTATATCGCCATTACAGCAAGCTCTGCAGTGCTTACAACGGCAATGCCTGCTCTCAATACACCAAGCATTCGTTTGAAGTTCTTAGCCCCGTAGTTGTAGCCCATTATCGGCTGAGTACCCGATGCGAAGCCCTGATATATATAATTTCCGAGGGTGAGTATCTTCTGTGCTATGCCCATAGCCGCAACGGTAAGCTCTCCGTATGAGACGGCAAGGTTATTGTTGATTATATATGCTGCGGAGGTAAGGAGAGTTTCTAATGATGCAGGAATACCTACACGGAAAATCTCCCCGATGATTGATGCATTCGGACGAAGGTATTTTGCAGAAGGACGAAGGAGTGTCTTTCTGCGGAAATAGAAAAGCAGCGATACTGCAGTACCCAATGCGTTTCCTATGACTGTAGCTATTGCAGCTCCGCTTATGCCCATATTGAAGGTGAATATGAACAGAGGGTCAAGCACAATGTTTGCTGCTGTACCTGCCATCATACCGACTATAGAGTATTTTACCGAGCCTTCACTTCTGAGAAGCTGTCCGAGAGTGTAGTTGCCCATAGTGAAAACATTGCCTATAAGCAGTATAAGAACATACTGTTCGGTATAGTTGTATGTATTTTCCTTCGCACCCAGCATGACTACTATCATCGGGAGAAAAATTATTCCGAGCAGTGTGATAAGAATACTGCCTATAGCAGTGAGGAGTATGCCCGTTGTAAGTGTATATTCGGCTTTTGGTTTGTCCTCAGCACCAAGACATCTCGCAATCAGTGACGATGCACCCGTTCCTACCATATTTGAGACGGCTACGGATATCATCATTATCGGATAGGCAAGATTAACCGCAGCGAGACAGTAGTCATCGTTCATAAGCCCGATGAAAAAGGTATCTACAAGGTTATACAGCACCATAATGAACATTCCTGCTATAAGCGGAACTCCCATTTTCAGAACTGCTTTCACAGGGTTTTCTTCGCTGAGATTGTATATTCTTCTATCTTTCTTTGAATTCATTCTGACCTTTCCTTTTGTTAATTAATCTGTATTGTTATAGATATCAGTTTATATCATTTTGGGTGGAGTGTCAACAAACTGTTAAATTATGGTTATAATTGTGTATTGGTAGTAAAGTCTGAAAAATACTGAAATATACAAATAATATATTATACCTGTCATCGCATCTGAGCGGAGCATGATCATCGGCGGAAAATATAAATGAACCGCTTAATAAAACACGCCATACGGCTCGGAGACTGTCTTGCTTGTCCTTTTTCTCTATCTTACATCAGATTTCCTTGACAACTGACAGGCAGCCTGAGGTCCATTTGTATAACCTGATAAAGAATTGCTGACGAAAAACAGGAAATGGGTTCAGGCACAGCTTCCTGAAATCGGAATAAAGCGCAGTGTGCTGCATTTTTTTCTTGACAAATCAGGTAAGATGTATTAAACTGATAATAGTTAGACATATCTAACTCAAAGATAAGAAAAGGAGAAGAAATATGAGCTTGGTAATAGTAGGCGGAAATGAATGTATGGTAAGGGAATACATGGAGCTTTGTAAGTCTTATGACTGCAAGGCAAAGATATATCCGAAAATGTGCAGAGGTCTGCAGAATATCGGAAAGCCCGACTTGATGGTGCTTTTTACAGGAACGATGTCGCATAAAATGGTAAGGTGTGCTCTTGACGGAGCCAAAAGCATGAACATTCCCGTTGAGCGTGCACATTCCGGCTCCAAGGCTGCACTCAAGAGTATACTTTCAAGATATGCCGGATAAACCGAAAGGAAGTAATAATATGCAATTGAAGCTTGAAGGAATAACAAAGTCCTTCGGAAGCGGTGACAACAAGAACACTGTGCTTAAGGGTATAAGCTGTACAATAGAGAGCGGCAGTATTTGCGTGCTGCTCGGACCCTCCGGCTCGGGAAAATCGACATTGCTGAATATCATAGGCGGAATTGAAAGTCCCGATGAAGGCTCGATTTTTATAGGTGACGAAAAGCTTGAGGACATGAATGAGAAAAAACTGTCCGTGTACAGAAGAAAACACTTGGGCTACGTTTTTCAGGCATATAATCTTGTGCCTGACCTTACGGTGCGTGAGAATATCGAGGTCGGAGCATATCTCAGCGATGATCCGATGAATGTCGATGAAATGCTGCATATGCTCGGATTATGGGAGCATAAGGATAAGATGCCGAATCAGCTTTCGGGAGGTCAGCAGCAGAGAACATCTATCGGCAGAGCTATAATAAAGCGTCCGGAAATACTTCTCTGTGATGAGCCAACGGGCGCACTTGACTATAAGACCTCCAAGGAGATATTAAAGCTTATTGAGGAGGTAAACCGCACCTGCGGAAACACCGTTATAATGGTTACGCATAACGATGCGCTGAAAAATATGGCTGACAGAGTGATAAAGCTTCGTGACGGAGCAATACGCAGCAATAAGGAAAATGAAGTAAAGCTCCCTGTTGAGGAGCTTGAATGGTAAGGAGGACAGTTATGAAAAATCCTCTTTATAAACGGCTTCCGAGAGAGCTTAAACGAAATGCGGGAAAGAATACCGCACTGTTTCTGTTCCTCCTTCTTACTATAGGATTTTGTTCGGGCTACTTTATTGCTACAGGAAGCTTGTCAGCACGTCTGGCAGAAAACTATGACAGATTTATCACAGAGGACGGTCATTTTACTTTGTCGGCTCCGATAGATGACGGTATGAAAAAAATCATATCGGATAATGACTCTGCCGTATCTGAACTGCTGTATAAGGAAAAGACGCTGGAAAACGGTCATCTGATGAGAATATATAAAGTCAGAGATGAGGTGAACCTTCCCGAAACATACAGCGGAGAGCTGCCGCGGAATGATGATGAGATTTCCATAGACAGACTTTATGCTAAAAACAATAATATTTCAGTCGGAGATAATATTGTTATAGAGGGCAGGAGCTTTCATGTAACGGGATTTTCTGTAATACCGGATTATACCTCACTGTATAAGAAAAACACGGATTTTATGTTTAATGCTCTTGATTTTTGTGTTGCTCTTGTAACTGATAAGGCATTTGAGGAATTTAACGCTTCGGGGCTGAATTACAATTATGCATGGACATACAACGACCGTTCCTTGAATGAGCAGGAAAAACATGACAAAAGCGAAAAAATCATGAATGCTCTCGCCGGATATTCTGAAAATGCAATTGAGGAAATAAAGAAAAAAATAGCTCTTTCACCTCAGAATGCAGAAAAATACATGGCTGAGGCTGATAGTGTACCTGTCCTGACAGATTATATTCCTTCAGATGCCAATTCTGCAATAAATATGGCTACGGAAGATGTCGGCGGCGATAAGAATATTGTAATGTGGCTTCTGTATATCACTGTTGCTGTAATTGCTCTTGCGGCTGCAATAACAGCCAAAAGCACAGTTGAACAGGAAGCTTCTGTAATTGGAACGCTGAGGGCTTCCGGCTACCGCAGAGAAGAGCTTGTCGGACATTACATGATAAGTACAATAATAATTACCTTTATTGCCGCAGTTCTCGGAAATGTCATAGGCTATACATTTATGAACGGTGTTTGTGCATCAATGTATTACGGTTCGTATTCGTTCCCTGTATATACTCCTCATATAAATGCAGAGGCTTTTGTTCTGACTACATTTGTTCCTGTTGCTATAGTTCTTTTGGTAGAGCTTGCGGTGCTGATGAAACTGCTGTCTCTTCCTCCGCTGCAATTCCTCAGAAGGGAACTGAAAAGAAAGAAAAAGGGAAGAAGCCTGCCGCTGAAATTCGGCAGCTTCAGGACGAGATTCAGGCTCCGTGTAATACTTCGCAACTATCAGGCATATATAGTCCTGTTTGCAGGAATTCTTTTCGCTGACCTGCTGCTGATGTTCAGCCTCATGTGGACACCGCTTCTCGACAGCTTCCGGGATACGGTCGTTGATAATATCATAGCGGAAAATCAGTACATACTTAAAGCTCCTGCAGATACAAGTGAGACCACAGCAGAGAAATTCGCTGTGTATACACTAAAGAATGATAACGGTGAGGATATTACGATTTATGGCATTACTGAAAATTCACAGTATGTTAAAAATGTCGATCTTTCAGACGACAGGTTCTATTTTTCCTCAGCGTTTACGGATAAATACAGTATCAGCGATGGAGCGTCTGTGCATTTTCATGAAAAATACTCGGGCAAGGAATATACCTTCGTAAATGCTGAAAGCTATGATTATCCGCCGGCACTGTGTGTATTTACGGGTATTGATAATTTCAGAACGGTTTTCGGTACAGATCCCGACTACTATACAGGATATTTCTGTAATAATAAGATAACCGATATTGATGAAATGTATATTGCTACCGTGATAGGAAGAAACGATCTTACAGCCGCAGCCGATCAGCTCGAAAACTCGGTTGGTTTTGTAAAGCTGTTTGCGGTGTTTGCTATTGCTATATATATCCTTATGATATATATTCTTTCTAAGATGATAACGGAAAGAAATGCACGATCCGTTTCTGTTCTGAAAATACTCGGCTATAACAGTACGGAGATATCGGGGCTTTATCAGGCTTCAACGGGTATAGTTGTGCTTTTGTCCATGCTTATAAGTATGCCGCTGAATGCAGTTCTTATTAAAGTGCTGTATTATGTTATGATGCAGCGCTATAACGGCTGGATGAGCTTTCATATTGACCCGTGGCTGTATCCCGAAATGCTCGCTGTGGGAACTCTCTGTTTCCTGTTTACATATCTTATCGAATGCAGGAGAGTAAGACGCACAGCTATGAATGAAGCTATCAAAGATATAGAATAACGATTCCCCGAAACGACCCTGCCGGAAAAACGGCAAGGTCGTTTTATATAATGTTGAAATAATAAAGGGTTTTTCATTGCCAAAACTATATTTTTGTTATATAATAGGATTATCAAAGAATCGGGAGAAGAATAAAATGAAGGAAGTCAAAGACTCGGGCAGCAGATTTCAGGCTTTGCTTGATACATATCTTACCAGGGGAATAAATGCCCTGAATGATAAAGAGGTGCTTGAGCTGATGTTGTGTTACAGCGCACCTGAGAAAACAGCTGAAGCTCTTTCAGATGAGCTGATCGAGGAATATGAGGTGCTGAAGAAGGTCTTTGAAGCTCCTGCTTCGTCATTTGATAATACACAGATAAACTCTCAGTCACTTGTTTTGCTCGGAATGATAACTCCGCTGAGTGCTTATTATCGCTTTGCTCAAAATGAAAAGCTGAAAAAGGATACCGTCTTTGATAAACCTGAAATTATTGTTGATATGATATTCCCGTATTATATCGGAAAGAAAGAAGAACAGGTCGTCCTTATGCTTCTCGATGATGAAAATAAGCTGCTGTTCTGTGATATAGTTTTTCGCGGCAATATATCGGAAGCCGATGTCAATATAAGGGAACTGAATCATCTTTGTATAAAATACAGAGCCGCAGGTGCTGTTATATCCCATAACCACCCGAGCGGTGTGCCTATCCCGTCAGATAATGACATTAATATCACTAAGAAGATTTTCGCTTCTATGAGGTCGGTTGGCACAGTGCTTCAGGAGCATATTATTTTTGCCGAAAATGATTATGGGCTTATGTCAAAAATGAAGAGATGCAGGGGCTGTTTCGGCGAGCCGTGATTCCGTAAAGATAATATTATTATAAAAAGGGTGTTGAAAAATGTCTATCGAAAAAAGAAAAGCACGATCCCTTAAAATGAAGCTTGCAGTCCGAGGTGTTCAGAAGATATTTTCAAGAATTCCGTCCGGAGAAAAGCTGACCGATTCTGAGCTGAGTGAGCTCAGAGAAAAAATCAGCGGCGGCGGAATACCGAAAAAGCAGAGAAGGGGAGTTCTCACCAAGAAGAAAGGCTTCGGAGGAGTTCTTGTTGAGGTTACTGCTGCGTTGGGAGAAAGAACAGGTGATACGATACTTTACCTCCACGGAGGAGCTTTCGTATTCGGCATTGCGCCTTATCAGCGCAGATATGCAGAGACACTTGCAATGAGAACAGGCTGCAGCGTCGTGATGGTCGATTATTCGCTGTCTCCGGAGAATAAGTTTCCCAAGGCTCTTGATGAATGCGAGAGCGTTTTCGGAAGTATAAGAAATCTTGCGCCGGACGGAAAAATAATCCTTGCAGGAGACAGTGCAGGAGCAGGACTTTGTCTTTCGCTTGTATTAAGGCTTAAGGCGAAGGGGAAAGAACTGCCGGCATCAGTTATACTTCATTCACCTTATATTGACCTTTCGGGAGCACTTGACAGGACAATAAACGATGATATAAACAATGATTTCATTATCAAAAAGGGACTCAAAAACACAGTGAATGAAATATACTTAGGTACGGCAGACCCGACTGATTACGAGATATCTCCATATTACGGAGATTTTTCCGGATTCCCTCCGACATTCATAACCTGTGAGGAGCATGAATCACTCTATGCTGACAGTATTGAGCTTGACAGCCTGCTCGAAAAGGCAGGAACAGAGGTTAAGACAATAGTTTTTGACGGAGCCTTTCATACCTTCGGTACTCTCGGAGACACCACACCCGAAACAAAACGGCTTACAAACGAAATAAAGAGCTTTATCTATAAGGCACCTGAGGCATGACAGGTGCCTCTTTTTTGTCTGTGCTTTACTGAAACTCCGATAAAATCGGAATTAACCGATTGTTTAATGTAATAAATATGAATAAACAGCCGTTGACAATATTGTTATATAATGATAAAATATTCTTGATATGGTTTGTGGTTCCGGAGTCCGGTAATTATGATCTTTTCAGGATCATTGAAGGGAGGTTATCGGACAGAAAGAAGCATGAGCCTTGAAATTTCAGAAAAGGAGAATTGAATACAAATGGGAAAAACAAAGCAAATGCTTAAAAAAGCCTTGGCTGTAACTTCTTCTGCAGCACTTCTTTTTACCTGCGGTGCAGTTGGCACAGTTTCAGGTATTATCCCTGCAGGCATCACTGCTCAGGCTGCTACTGCTGTTGCTACCCAGCTGAAGGTATTGGATTCGGACGGCAAGGATCTGGGCGATAATCCTATCATCTATCTTGATACTTCCGAAGCAGCAGGCGCTGACAGCAAATACCACAATGTCAAAAAGACGATCAAAATTGTGGCAAGCAATGATAACGGTGTTGCAATTAACGACAAGATCCGTTTCTTCAAGGACGGAGACGCAGATGATATTGTCGACATTACTGCTCCTTCAAGCGGTACAGGCAGCATTACTGCTACCCTTGCAGGCGGTTATTGGGAGGGCACAGGCGAGGACAGGCATTGGGTAGAGAAATCTCCCGGTACTACTCAGCTTTATTTTACAACCTCCAGCGGTGAGGTTTATCGTACCGTAACTATTATTACATATAAGCCTGCTACCGATATTTCAGTGTCTGTTAATATGTCGAACGGAGAGAGCCTGCTTGATCTTAATGACTATAATCTTTCAAACTCCACTACAACAATGACAATTGCAAACCATAAGTATCAGTTCAATGCTTCGCCTCTTCCGAGTGATTCTACCGACACAATAGAGTGGAAGGTGGTTGACGGTGATTATGAAGGCGGTGCGAACGAGAAGCAGGTAGCTACAAAGAAGGCTGAAATTAATGCGGACGGTCTGTTTACACCTAAACTCAACGGTACCGTTACAATTATTGCTAAGTGTAAAAAGACAGAGACCACACCAAGAGATGCAAACTATGGTCCTAAAAATTATTATGATTACGATGAGGACGGCAATTTAGTTACAAAAACTTATGAAAGTTATAAAAATGTACCTAAGTATATCCATGTGGTTATAGTTAAGGAAAATCCTGCCAAGGCACTAAAGATTACAAATGCTCCTTCGGCAATTGAACTTAACAAGAGTGTACAGCTCAAGTACGAAGCTACTCCCACATACACAGGCTCAGGCTATGAGTCTGGTGCTACAGATGAATTTACATGGGAGTCAAGCGACCCGAATGTCATTACAGTCGATGATAAGGGTCTTATCAAGGCTGTAGGCAAGGGCGATGCCAAGATCACTGTATACGGTGAAAACCAGAACGTATTTGCTGAGGCAAATATCAGAGTTGTCACAAAGGCTTCATCTATCTCCTTCGGAGTAAAGACTATCTCCACAAGAGTAGGCAACAGCGAGACAATAAAGGCAATTATGTATCCCGCTACCGCAGACGAAGAGATCGAATGGAAATCCTCCAACACAAAGATCGCTACCGTAAAGTCGTCTGTAACAGGTGCTTATACAAACGAGCAGACAGCGGTTATCAAGGGCGTTTCAAAGGGTGTTGTTACCATTACCGCAAGAGCTAAGAACTCTGGTGTTGAGGCTAACATTACCTGTAATGTAGAGGATAAGATCGTTTCCTCCGATGTACTTCTTACTTATATGAAGGACGGCAAGATAATAAATATCAAAGAAGGCGACACCGTTAATGTTTACGACCAGAATGAGATAGCTATCTCAGGCTCTCTTATTTCTGCGGACGGAGCTTCTCCCGATGATACTATCGTATGGAAGATAATCGGCAACGGCACAAACAACAGTGACTATGTTGATGTAACATCAATGACAACAACCGAGCTTAAGCTTACAGGCTTTGCTAAGGGTACTGTAACCGTTGTTGCTTCTTCAAAGGCAATTCCTTCAGTTAAAAAGACCTTCAAACTCAAGGTGCTGAAAAAAGCTACAAGAGGCGCTATCCTTGACAAGGCAACAAACAGCTCTACATTCCACAGCTACCTTAATGTTGGTGCCAAAATGCAGCTTGGCGGAGACCTTACAATAGACTCCAATAAGCCTTATGCACATGACGATAAGATAGCACGCTGGACATCTGACAACAAAAAGGCTGTTACTATAGACAATGCCGGCAATCTCAAGGCAGTAGGCAACGGTAATGCTACAATAACAATGATAACAGAGTCAGGTTACACACTCAGCACATACTTTACTGTATTTACTACGTCAAGCGTTGTTATCAGAGGTGTAACAAAATCAGTGGGCGGAGCACTTCCCTATGCAGATGTTGTTCTCGATAACTCTATGACAGGCACAACTCAGCTTTCTGCAGATGTATTCAACGAAAGAGATGAAACAGTAAACGATGTTGCTCTTACATGGACATCATCAAACGAAGCTGTTGCTACTGTTGATGAAAACGGTGTTGTAACAGGCCGTCAGGTCGGTGATGCCAAGATCACAGTCAAGTCTGGCAATAAGACAGATACCTGTATCGTTCATGTTACATATCCTATCGAAAGCGGTTCGCTCAGGGTAAGCAATGTTTATTATTCTCCAAAAGCTACAGAATACCGTCCTGAGGTAATCGTCTATGCAGGCGATGAAAACGGCGGATTACAGCATATCCTCAAGGAAGGCAAGGATTATACCATAACTTACTCCAATAATAAGAATGTCGGTGACACTGGCTACGTCGAAATAAAGGGCAAGGGCAGCTACACAGGCACATATACAAGTCCTTTCTATATCTATCCTAAAGATCTCGCAGCAGGCGATATCTCTTTTGCAGCAATAGCTGATCAGGAACTTAAGAAGTCTAACTATGAAACAGGTACCCGTCCTGTTATCAAGCTTGTTCATGAGGGTTACAGACTTGTAGAGAACAAGGACTATACTGTTTACTATTCAGGTAACAATGTTCCCGGCGAAGCAACAGCAATGATCACCGGTATCGGAAACTATTCAGGCACATTTACAGCAAACTTCAAGGTATACTGCAACCATTCGGACTGCACAGACCAGATCATATATGAACCAACCTGCCAGGATGAAGGATTGTCAAATGCTACCTGCAATATCTGCGGACATACATTTGAGAGAGTACTTCCTGTCAAGAATCATACATTCGTTGCAGGTGAAAAGGTAGAGCCTACATACTTCAGTGACGGATATACAGTATATAACTGTTCAGTCTGCGGCACTACCGAAAAGCGTGACTTTGTTCCCGCTCTGCACAGAGTAGCTGTTGATTATATTGATATCAATGTTCCTCAGACAAACTTCGTTTATGACGGTACTGTTCATCTTCCCGAGATCAATGTATCCTACAACAATATACCCCTTTATGCGGATTCCGATTACAGCCTCAGCTATCTGAACAAGACAAGCAAGAAGGTCGGTGACTATACTGTCAAGATCGCATTCAAGGGTGCATATACAGGCACATATACCGTCAATTATTCAATTCTCCCCGTTGCAACTTCAATCACACTCAGCAATAAAACACTTAAGATGTTTACAGGCGAAAGCGGTGCGATTACCGCAACAGCAACACCTGCAAAGGCAGCAGGCGGTATCGTATGGAGCAGCGATAACGAGTATATTGTTTCTGTAGACCAGAACGGTAAGCTGCTTGCTGTTTCAGAAGGTACTGCAGTTGTTACGGCAACATCAGGTACCCGTACAGCTAAATGTACCGTAACCGTAGCAGCAGCTCCCTTCAGCAATAATTCTACTCTTTCGGCAGAGAAGATCAAGCTGGGTCAGACTGTAACAGTAAAATTTGCGGCATCAGGCAGCAAGAAACCTTATCAGTATTCAGTACAGTATAAGGAAATAAACGCTTCCTCATGGACAACAGCCACTGCATTCAGCGCAAACACAAAGGGCAGCTTCAAGCCCGCAAAGCTCGGTACATATCTTGTAAGAGCTAAGATCAAGGATTCTAAGGGCAATATTTCCAACAAGGATTTCGTTCTCGTTGTAGAAAAGGCTCTCAAGAATAATTCTTCACTTCTTAACACAACTGTAACATATCCCGACAGCACAGAGATAATCTGTGCAGGTGAGGGCGGAGACGGTACAATTCAGTATCATGTTTCATATAAGCACTCAGCCTCAAAGGTATGGATCACTCTCCAGGATTACAGCGTCAATAAGTACATTACCTTCTATCCGTCTAAGACAGGTTCTTATTCTATCAAGGTAAGAGCAATGGACGACAACGGTACAGTTGTTGTAAAGACACTTTCTCTTAATGTCCTCAAGCCTCTGGTCAATAAGACAAAGGTTACTCCGCTCAAGCTTACAGTAGGCGGTAAAGTATCTGTAGTATGCTCTGCTACAGGCGGAAATGCTCCTTATCAGTACAAGATCGACTATAAGAAGTCAAGCGACAGCAAGTGGACATCAGTTCAGAACTACAGCTCCAATGCAAAAGCAACTATCACACCGACATCAGCAGGCTATTACAGAGCTCAGATAATCGTTAAGGATGCAAAGGGCAAAGAAATATATAAGCTCGTTGACTTCCAGGTATTTGATAAGCTCACACTTACTGCAAAGGCAGACAAGGAAAAGATAACAGCAGGCGAAAGCTTCACAGTTACAGCAGCAGGCAAGGGCGGCGACGGCTCTTACAAATATGCTGTTTACACCAAGAAGTCTACCCAGACAAAGTGGACAACCGTTCAGAACTATAAGGTCGGCAGCTCTGTTTCAATACTTGCTGCTTCGGCTGGAACATATAATGTTCGTGTTAAGGTAAAGGACGGCAACAATAAGGTCGCAACTCAGGAATTCAGCGTTAAGGTCGTTAAGGTTCTCAATAACTATTCTAAGCTCCTCAGCACTAATATCATAGTTGGTGCAAGAGCAGTAGTTACCTGCAAGGCTACAGGCGGCGAGACTGCTTATAACTATGCAGTATACTACAGAAAAGCCGGAGCAAGCTCATGGACAACCGTTCAGAACTACAGCACAACGGCTAAGGCATACATCAAGCCTGACGAAGCGGGTGAGTATGAAGTACTCGTAAAGGTCAAAGATGCTAACGGCAAGGTAGCTGAAAAGCAGCTTACATTCAAAGCAGCAGATAAGCTTGTAAATGACAGCACACTCTCTGCGTCTTCCGTAAAGGTAAACGAGACTGTTAAGCTCAAGTTTGCAGCTAAGGGCGGCGAAGGCTACTACACATACTACGCTTGCTATGTAAAGGCAGGTACTTCAACAACAGTCACACTTCAGAAATATGCTGCAACAAAGGATATTTCCTTCAGCATAAAGACTGCAGGTACTTATACCGTAAAAGCTAAGGTTATGGATGCTGCAGGCAAGATCGTGATAAAGAAGTTCACACTTACCGTTACAAAGTAAAAAACAATAGCGATAACCCAGAGAAGCGGCAGAAGTGATTCTGCCGCTTCTTACTGTCTATGGGAAGTCAGTTACTTGTGGGAAAATTGACAGTGTATCATAATAATGATATAATATATATAATATTTTCGGGTCGGAGGGATCTGAATGAGCAGAAATATAATAAAAATCGTCATAACGGGAGGCCCTTGCGGAGGAAAATCCACTGCAATGAGCCGTATGCAGACACATTTTACCGATTTAGGATACAGAGTGCTATTCGTCTCTGAAACAGCTACGGAATTGATAAAGGGAGGGGTTGCACCTTGGACCTGCAGAACAAATGCTGATTATCAGATGTGTCAGATAAGCCTGCAGATTGAAAAGGAAAGGATTTTTGAGAAGGCAGGAATGACAATGCCCGATGAAAAGGTAATGATCGTATGTGACAGAGGAGTTCTTGACAATAAAGCGTATATGAAGTCTGACGAATTCTATAATGTTCTCAGTGAGCTTGGTGAAAATGAAGTCGAGCTGCGTGATAATTATGATGCCGTATTTCACCTTGTGACTGCAGCAAAAGGTGCTGAAGAGTTCTATACTACTGCCAATAATACTGCCAGAACTGAAACTCCAGAACAGGCTGCTGTAATTGACGATAAAATCATTTCTGCATGGACGGGGCATCCTCATCTCAGAGTAATTGACAACGATACCGATTTTGAAGGAAAAATACACAAGCTCCTTCATGAGATAACTACATTTTTGGGTGAGCCTGAGCCGTTTGAAACTGAAAGAAAATTCCTGATCGAGTACCCCGACACGGCATTTCTCAGCACCCTCGATAACTGTAAGAGGGTCGAAATCATTCAGACCTATCTGAATTCCGATGACGGAAGTGAGGTCAGAGTCAGACAGAGAGGATCTGACGGACATTATATTTATTTTAAAACAATAAAGAGACGGATAAGCGGATTGAAATGTATTGAGATAGAGGAAAGACTATCAAAAGATGAGTATCTTCAACTTCTGATGAATGCTGATACGACCAAACGGCAGATAAGAAAGGACAGATACTGTCTTACATATAAAAACCAATACTTTGAAATAGATGTTTATCCGTTCTGGCAGGACAAAGCAATAGCTGAGATAGAATTGAGCAATGAAGATGCGGAGATAGTATTTCCCGATTATGTTAAGGTTATTAAAGAGGTTACGGATGACCTGAACTTTAAGAATTCCGCTCTTGCATCTGTAAATGTATGAGATATAGTTTAGTACGGTCAATCAAATTGAGCAAACGGGGAAATATTATGAACGATATGAGTCAGATAAAGCAAATGATGTCGTCTCTTGAGTCCGCATCGGATCCTGATCTGAAGGACATAGAGAGAATGCTTTATATTTATTCTGAAATAGCCGAAAAGCCTGACGGAACTATAAAAAGAAATGAGCTTTTTTGGGGACTGATGAGGCTTGAAGGTATATGCAGAAAAAACAAATTACCTGTTGAAGTAAGTCTTTATTGCTATAAGCTTGCGTTTGGATTTCGTCCGTCCACAGCAGAACATTGTGAAAAATATTTCTATAATTTTATCAGAATATATTATGCATACTCTGAAATGTATGAGACAGATGAAGATGATACCGCATATTTAAAAGCACTTTCAGAAAGTGCTTTAAAGACCGCTGCAAGGCTTGAAGAAAGCGGAATGGAACAGGCGCTGATACGATTTGAACTGTATGAGGCAAGAATTCTCGGACTGTTGTTTTCCCTGCTTAAAACCGATGATGAAAGGCTTGTCTATGCCTCTGCTGTGGTTATACTCAATACAAAGGCAGGCTATAAAAAAGCTGTTACCCGAGAGAATGCAATGAGGTTTTTCAGAACGTCCTATAACGCATATTCGTTTATTGCTGACAGAGGTATGCTGATAAAGACAGGCAATGACGATATTATTACAGAAACACTGATAGAGTCTGCCGCACTGTCACTTGAGGGATTGGCGACAGGTACAGCCCGTGAAGATCAGACAAGGGCGCTTATGTATTATAAAAAAGCTTTAGACCTAAGAATAAAATACTCTGATGTCCCATATGAGACATATAATTTTCAGTATATCTCAAACCGTTATAACAAGCTCCGGCTTTTGGTTGAATCAGGCAGAACCAATACAGGGCTTATTTCAGAGTTTGCTGACGGCTATCGGCAGCTTTATCAGGCATATAAAGGTATCCGTGACGATGAATACTGCGATCTGTATAAGGAAATATCGGATTTCTGCTGTGATGAACTGCTGAAAAGGGGAAAGGAATATGAACAGATCTGAACAATGGTTAAAAGCGGAGGTGACAAGATGAGCAATATTGATATAATAACTGCAAAGCTTGAAGAACTTGAGAACAGTGAATGTCCCGATACCGATGATGTAGATGAGGTATATAATATGATATCCGATGAGCTGTCAGATGACGATGACGATGAAACAACAAGAAAGCTTATCAGACTTCTCGAAAGACTCTCCGTACCGGCTGACAGAGCAGGTCTTTCTGAAAGATACATTACGGGAACATATTTTCTTGTTATTTTTGCACTTCATAATCTGACAGAAGAAGAAAAACCATATATTGACCGAGTGCTTAAATATATCGGGGAAGATGTCGACACTGCAAAAAAACAGAGGGAACATAGTGAGGAAGATCAAAGACTCGGATACATGAATAAGGTAGTTCTGTATAATATAGTAGAATATCTTACGGATCGTTTTGAAGAAGATATAATACTTTCGCTTGACAAGCACACATCGGATGAGCTTGCAAGGGCAGGAATACTGCTGAAATACTATAAGGATCGTGACAACGAGCATGATTTTCTTCTTGACAGCATTTATATTTATTCCTGCCTTAATGCGGGAAAGCTTCTTTCGGACGACAAAGAGAAGGCACTTGAATATCTGTATTTTGCCGAGAGTATAGCACAGAGAAATAACCCATTGAATATTATTGCCGAAAATGAAGAAAAAGCATATGAGAAGGTTTCGGAAGAAGATGAGAATAATGCCGAGCTTTCCCTTGAAGATTTTTTCCTATACGATGATGAAGATGATTGTGAGGATAGAAAAAAAGCAGAAGCTATATGCTTTATATATGAATGTATTGCCAGCTATACTGCCGATGACGACCCTGACAGCGCCTTTGACTATTATTGGAGAGCAATTACAGACCGCTGTACAGCACAGGAAAAGTTATATGGTGAGGCTCTTGAATTTGAAATAGAGCAGCGGTATGATAAGCTGCCGGATATATGCCGCAGGCTCTCACTTGAATTCAATGAAATAGTAAATCTTGCAGAAAAAATAGAGGAGCTTGAGGAACTCTATCGTGAAGAGCTTGATGATGATAATAAGCTTATGCCTTACTATAAGGCGGCTTTTGATCTTAGAAAGCTTGCTGCCGAACAAAAGAACGGAACAGAAGACGAAGATTATTATATGAACGAAGCACAAACCACATGGAACGGCGCTGAGCTTGCAAGAATGTATATAAAACGGTCAGACGTAAATTCCATTGCAGGAATACTCAGAGACACCCGTGACATTGCAGCAGATCTGATGAACTTCAAAACTGAACCCGAGATCGCCGAAATTGTCGGATTCTGTTTTTGGGGTCTTACACTTACTGCGTGTGATGAGAGAGAACTTGTGTACTTTTATTTAGCTGAGATGATATACAAGCAGCTCAGAAAGGATCCGGAAAACTTTCCTGACGCCAAGCATATTTGTTCTGAAATAACAGATAAAAGAAAGACTGCCGAGTATTTGTACGGATTCGCACATCTTCATGAATATAAAGACATTTTTGAACAGGAAGCAGAAAAGGTACTTCCGTTTCTTAAGAAAATTCCAAAAAAATATTCTAAACTGTTTGAGGAAGAACAGCAGATAGAGGAAATAAGCTTTAAAGAAGTAATGAAGGAAACAGAACCTTACAGCCTGACGAGACTTCTGTTCTTAACGCATATAATTGACAGCGGAGACAGCTTTGAACAGATAGAGCTTAAATATTATCTTGATCTGATAGAGAAGGTTGCTGAGGATACTCCCGGTGTTCTTATGAAAAAGCTGCTTCTTATTACTGCAAGGGCATTTTATCAGCGAGGAGACAATTACTATGCGCTTCTTTTCTATTGCAGGGCTTACCGTTTCGATGAGCATATAGACGCAGTTGAGGAAAGACCGATACTTGAAAGAATTCTAAAGCTTTTTGATATGAATGACATCAGATATGGTGACGATGGAGAAGTATTTTATGAATATGATTATATTCCGGATGATGAGGACTATAACCTCAGAAAAAGAATACAAGATATTCTTGGAGTATGATATGCTTTACTTCGCAGAGCAAAAATAAAAAATAAAAAATTTAAAAAAATTTGTAACCTGTTTCCTGCAGGCTGGATTATTATGTCAAAAGGAGGTAATCTTATGAAAAAATCTAAAATTATCGGTTTGACACTTGCATTAATAATTGCTGCAGGCATGACTGCGTGCAGCAATAACGGTACACCTGCGGAATCAGGAATAAACGGAAAGGATAATTCTTCCGTATCTTTGCCCACAGAAATAAGCACTGTTGAAAAAACATCAGAGGGCAGCACTTCTGAAAAGCCTTCCGCTAAAGAAGATGAGAAGAAGTCCGCTGAATCACCTGCAGCAGATGAAACTCCCAAAAAAGAAGAAATAATAATCAATGACATGGAGGGAGCTTCCGCAAGGGATAAAAGTACGGCAGCTTACAGTGCAGAAGCAGCAGACAGCGCTGCGGGCCGCAAAAGGGAGGCGGACAGCTATGCTGCCGTGGGTGATGAGCCTGCAGAAGCTCCGCCCAGTGCAGGCGGAGATGTTATTATGCCCGATGACACACCTGTACCCTCAGACAGCGATATCTACATAATTGACGATGAGCGTCCGCAGGCAGGTCTTTTAACGGCAGGTGAGTGGAATGATAATGATAATTGGGGTTTCTTTACAAACCTCGTAAACGCTGATAAAATATCATTTCCGAGCTATGGCATTGAACCGCGTTTCCGTACTAAGGTTGTTGTAAAGGATAAGGAAGATAAGCCCGTTGTAAATGCGAAGGTGACTATGTCCGATACGGATAAAAATTTACTATGGTCTGCCGTTACAGATAAAAACGGCATTGCTTATCTGTTCTCTGACACTTTTATGTCTGAACGCATAGGAACAGTTGAACTTGACGGCAAGATCGTTGAATTCTCAGATCTGACAGATGCTGTTGTTCCTGTAAACCCAGACGACCCGCAGAACAAAAAGAATTCTGATTCGGTTGAAATCAATGTGCTATTTGACGGTGAAGGCAAAAACTATAAGGATACCGATATAATGTTCATTGTTGATGCTACAGGCTCAATGTCCGATGAAATGGTATTTCTGCAGAGTGAGTTCACATCTATTACAGATAGTGTCGGTGATGAAAATACAAGATACTCAGTCAATTTCTATCGTGACGAGGGTGATGAGTATGTTACTAAGTGCAATGATTTTACTGCCGATGTAAAGGAACTTCAGACAAAGCTGAACAGTGAATATGCACAGGGCGGCGGTGACATTCCCGAAGCTGTAGATAAGATACTTGACGAAACCCTCACCGGATCAAGCTGGAGAGATGAATCCGTTAAGCTTGCTTTCCTTATCTTTGATGCACCGCCCCATGAAGGAACTGAGCAGTCACTTATCAATTCGATAAAGACTGCTGCTGAAAAAGGTATAAGACTTATTCCCGTTGTATCGTCGAATTCCGAAAGAGAAACGGAGCTTTTCGGCAGGGCAATAGCAATTACTACCGGCGGAACTTATGTGTTCCTCACAGATGATTCGGGTATAGGTGACAGTCACCTTGAACCGATAATCGGTGATTATAAGGTTGAAAAGCTGAATGACCTCATTGTCAGAGTAATCAACAGCTATAAGCAGTAATAATGAAGCATTAACAATGTTATAACAGTAAAACAAAACAGGCACGGCGGTTGAATATTGCCGTGCCTGCATTATTTTAGTTATTTTTACTTTCTTCGGAGACCTGCTGTTTTATTGCTGCTCTTTTCATTCTTAACCTGTTAGCTCTGGTAATTATTGAGAATAACAAAAATGTAGAAACAGCTAAGACAGGAAGCAGAAACCCGAACATATAGAAAAACGGATTAATTGATTTTTCGGTATCTGAAGCATCGTTTGCCGTATTAGCAGTATCAGTATCGGAAAAAGTCTGGGGAGGGGCTTCTGTATCGGTGTCGGCAGTTTTTTCCTGAGGATATGTATATACAATCGAGGTGTTGCTTAAATGGTCATTTCCTACAGCATAGACTTTGACAGAAAAGCCTGCAAGCATAGTTATAATAAAGGACAGAATAAAGGCTATAGCGCTGTTTTTTGCATATTTGATATTTGTCATGCATATCACTTCCGTATTTATGACATAATTTAGTTTGTCAGAAGAAAAATCTGCCGTATTGGACAGAGTCAGCTAAAGACAGATAATCCGTTCCTGAGATAAGTATGTAATCAAGCAGTTCCACACCGACTCTTAGAAGATAATGCCTGACAGTACGCAGTATCATAATATCCTGTTTGGACGGGAGAAGCAGACCTTCCGGTATATTTCTCGCAAGAACTACACCGCCTGCCTTATACATAACAGCAAGCCTTGTAATTTTCTGTACATCTTCCTCAGTTTCGATACTGCCGTTTGGCACAGTACCGCAGTAAAGCATTGAGCTTTTCGGATCAAGCAGGAGAACAGATGTTTCATCAGAATAATTGCCTATATATCGGTTTACAAAATAGTCGCCTGCGTCATCTATGGTAAGAGCATCGTTATCTTTATTGAAGTACGGGTAATATAATTTGTCAAAAAGATCACGCTGAAGCTTTATAAAAGCAGCGCTTTTCTCAGAAAGACCGAATTCACGCAGCTCGTTTATATCGGCGTCGAAAACACCGTTCAGATTGCCAAATCGGGTAATAAGTCTATGTGCAAGTTCATTTGTATCTCTTCTGGGTATACAGTAAAACAGGATAAGCTCAAGTATCTGATGAGGCTGAAAGCCTGAAAGACCCTCTGTCATAAAGCGTTGTCTTACACGGTCTCTATGACCTGAATGAATGCCCTTAGCACCGCTCATTGCAATTCCCCTTGAATAGTTATTTCAGATATATTATACACCAATCAAAGAATTATTTCAATGAAAAGATGAAATATAATGTTGAAATAGACCCTTCGTATAACAAACGTCGATGTCTCCCGAGTCTCGCCTGCCGGCTCGGTCGGTGCTTCTGCCTTCGGCAGAGGTGTACACCGGACACCCGCACCCTCTATAGGTGGCGGGTGCCATACGTTCGTCGTTGGCGGGTTAAAATCCCCCACCGACGTCCGCAGGAGCTAAATCTCCCCGACGTCTGTTGACTGCATCGTTCGCTCCAATCAAGCGAGCTTATTGAAGCTTAGCTCCTTGTTTAATGAAAACAGGCATGGTAAACTCCACAGAGAATACCATGCCTGCTGAGCAGCTCATGATTTACGATAACAGAAATGATATGCGAAACCCTGTTTGTCTGGTATTGACAACCTTTATAAATGTCTAAGAAAGCGCTGAATAGATCCGGTGCCTGTATTGCGTCAGCAGTTTTCATCAGATTATGCAAAAAGACCTCAGGAAGCCTGTCGGCTGTCAATGGATTATTGTGCAGTAAGGCTGAAAAGGTGAGCGATACAGATTCTGAGCCGTAAGGCATGATTTATTCATACTATACTCCCATTAAAAGTAGTATCAGTGGTTCACTAAACTCAGATACATTTCTTGAGAAGCGGCTCAGGTGTAAAAACTGTTTCAATAACTTTTTCGGAACATGAGGGAGAGTAATTGAAACGGTCAATATGACTGCCGAAATAGTAATATTCAGGATGTGAAGGGGTAAATTCATCATCGAACGTGTCGATAATTATAAGTTTTATCTTCATTTTGTCCGGAATAATGTTTTTGATATATACGCTCGCCTGCTGTCCTGCGCAGATATTATCTTTCATCTCAGCAAGTCCTGCAAGATTGGGGGTAAGCTCAACAAAAGCACCGTATTCCTCAACGGAGCGTATTATTCCGGCAACTGTCTCGCCAACCTTGAACTGTCGGGCGTTTTCTTCCCATGTGCCGAGAAGCTCTTTATGAGAAAGGCTTATTCTGCCGTTATCAACAGATTTTATGATAGCCTTTATCTCCATGCCTATACTCAGTCTCTCACGGGGGTGATCGATTCTCGATACAGAGATAGCATCAATAGGGAGCAGTGAAACAATTCCGCAGCCTATGTCCGCAAACGCTCCAAAAGAATCAAGATGAGTTACCTTTGCGTCAATGATGTCGCCGGGAATAAGTCTTGAAATATATTCCCTCATGCACTTTTCCTGTGCGAGCCTTCTTGAAAGAATAGCTATTGTCCTGCCTTGCTCGTTCTTGGTGATGTCGGTAACGATGAAGGATACGGGTCTGTTTACCCGTGAAATAAGTGCAATATCCCTTACCTTTCCTTCACGGATACCGATAGCCCCTTCTTCACGGGGAATGATTCCCTTGATAGCACCGAGGTCAACGATCAGGTCGTGTGACCAATCACATACGATGGCTCTTGCTTCAAGGATCTTCTCTTCGTGCATAGCATCGGTAAGAGCCGATACCGATTGTATGCATGAGAGATTTTCGGGTGTGTTGATAAGTCTGCCTTCAGGATAGTATCCTGCCATTTTGCTTTCATTCCTTTCTGAATGAGGTATTACCTCTTTGCTTTTTCTCAACATTTATATGAAACGATATCAGCCTGTATGACCCTCGATTTTTAAAATACACTTGAATTCTTAGTCTATGTATTATAAAATAATAGTTGCACAGACTACTGTATGATAAAGGAGAGATAGTAAGCTATGAGCGAAAACAATGATAACATCAGATTTCTGTCTGCAATTTCCTATATTTTTGTTTTCTTTATCGTGGGACATTTTGCTGTTGAGAAGGACAATCCAGACCTGAGATTTCATAAATTTCAGGGGGGAGTGCTTTTCGGAGTTTTCTCCGTTCTGTATTTCCTTGATTTTATCCTTATTATGATCTTTTCTTTTTCCTCGGGTTTGCAGACAATGCTTGGCTTTATCCTGACTTCGGCAATTACACTCGCCTATATCTTCCTGATTGTATTCGGCATAAGGTCTGCACTGAAATTTGAACAGAAACAGCTTCCGTTTATCGGTTTTTTTGCAGTAAGGCTCAGGGAAATGGTTGATAACAGAACTAAATGAGTTTTTCTTTCCGATGATATGATTATATCATTTTAAGAAATCGAAAAATGACAATATAAGGGGTGTAAATTATGAGTGACGATATAATATATATTGATTCGTACGACTTTGATACAAGAATAGAGCACGGTGTCACTGCCGTATTGTTTTTTACCGAATGGTGTGTACAGAGTAAGGGAATCATTCCCTTTCTTGAAGAAATTGCAGATGAATATTATGACAGTATCCGTGTACTTGCACTTGATATCGAACAATCTCCCGATGTTGCTGCAATTTTTGCGATAGATACAACACCAACTGTCATAATATTCAAGGACGGCAAAATAGCTGAGCGTATCACAGGAGCCAATCCTCCGAGTGCATATACCGATGTGATAGACGAACTGATATTATAACAAGCGTCGATGTCCCCCGCCTCTAAAGGCGGCGGGTGCCATACGTCCGTCGGTGGCGGGTTAAAATCCCCCACCGACG
>CACXGH010000154.1 GCA_902767175.1 uncultured Ruminococcus sp. | reverse complement strand
GCCGGCTGTGAAAACAAATTCAGCGCCGCATTCCTTGCAGATGAGAGTCTTATCCTCGTACATTTGATTTACCTCGCTTTGGTATTAATAATTTTCGCCCTCGGGCGGAATTGCACCGCCACCTTTGATTTTTTAAAGTCAACGCTCTCCTTATATAAGCTACACGGGCATATTATGCTCAGCTTCTTTGTCTGAGCTTTTTTCTTACTCTCTGCATTGCATTGTCGCAGGATTTTCTCGATATTCCAAGCTTTTCTGCTATCTCATCATAGCTCCTGCCGTCAAGATAAAGCTCCAATACAGCACTTTCACTCTCCGACAGATTTTTATCAAGATATTCCCCCAATGCACGCAGTTCTTCCTTGATTATTACAGCATTAAGCGGATCCTGCTCCGGAAGCGCCGGAACATCTCCTGCCTCCTCTATCGAAGAAGCAGCACTGTTTATGCTGTTTTTAAGGGATTTTTCATGTCTTACGGCAGATATTATCCTGTTCCTTATGCATACGTTTGCATAAGTTAAAAACGATGCACCGCCGTTTTCGTTAAAGCTAAGTGCAGCATAATGCAGCCCGATAAGTCCCTCCTGCATAAGGTCGTCAATATCCGCAGCACATTTTGCGTTATCGGCAGCCCTTTTTCTGAGTGTCAGAAAAAACCTGCCTGCAAGCTGACGGAAAGCTGATTCACTGCCTTCTCTGTAAAGCCTTACAAGCTGAGCATCGCTGATATTATCGTAATTGTCTGACAATTCATTACCAAGCATTGCTCCACCTCATAACCTCACCTTTATACATCATACACTATTTAAAAAAAATAGTCAATATTATTTTATATTTTATCTACCCGTTATTTTACATTTTTTATCATTATTCCCAATTTTATCCAATTTGATTTGCTTATTTTTCCCATACTGATATTTCTGTTTTTTCAAGTTCCTGAGCACTTCCGGCAATATATATTTCCGCAAGCTCAAAACGCTCACCAAAGTATGCATTTATCCTCTTTTTATGAGGATTTACAAGCATTGACAGCTTTATGTTCTTTTTTTCTGTAAGTCTTCGGTGAAGTTCTGCATCACCCACGCTCAGTACGGTTTCAAGCTCATGAGGATGACTGTGTACAAAGCCTATAAGTTCAAGCCTGTTATCATTTTCCTTAAGCTCCCTGAGAGCTTTTTCTGCAGAAAGAAGTGTTTCTTTTGTAAATACAGCGCTTTCCCTGTCTGCAAGGTCGATAAATACAGGACTGATATGGCTGATCACGAACATACCGCATTCTTCTCTTCCGATAAGACAAGCCATCTGTTCGATTTCGTTATTCCGGGTATTCCTTCCCCATTCAAAATATGAAAAAAGCTGCTTTGCTGCACTTCTTTCAAAAAACACCCTGCATTCAGACGGCTTATCACAGCTTATTTTCAGTACAGACGCATCACTGCATTCAGCTTTAAGACGGGATAATGCCGCATTATAAAGCTGCTCTTTTCTGCTGTATATATTTATCTGTTCAGTGCTGTAATAATCCTTTATGCAGAACATTGGTCTTTCTTCATCAAAGTTCCATGTGTGAAGACTGTCCCCGAGACAGCTTTCCTTATAATAACAGCCTCTGCACTGCCCTGAAACGGTGCGTTTTCTGCTGCGGAAAAAATCAAATCCGTTTATCCATTTATCAGCCAGGGAATCAGTTCTGACATTTCCCTGAATAAGCTCTTTTCTGCGTTCGACATTCGGGCATACGAAAATATCCCCGTTATACAGTATGCTTGCCACTTTCTTTCCTGCTCCGCAGTCAAAGCACCTTGTCCTGAGCCTGTGCTCCCATTCTCCGAAATAATGTGAGCAGCTCTGTATAACGGGAAGCTTGCTGTCTGCCTTGTATTTTTCCGTAAATTCAAAATATCTTTTCATACCCTCCTTATCAAGAAGGATACTTTGGTTACTTAAGGCACGGCCTATCGGATCGACAGTTACTACCCTCCAGCTGTTCAGTCCGATGCCGAGCAGTATTTCACGCAGATCTTCAAGCTCATGGATATTCTGATTGTTAACTACCGTAGTTACCTGCAAATGCTCGGCAAACCCCTGTGAGCTTATTTCCCTGAGTGAGTTTATTATCCTGTCAAAGCTCCCGTCAAGGCGGCGCAGCTTTTCATGTGTTTCCCTACAGCCGTCTATGCTCACGGTAAGCGTTTTCATCCCTGCCGATTTCATTCGTGCTGTCTTTTTCTCATCAATCAGAGAACCGTTTGTCACCATGCCCCATGAAAAACCAAGTTCCGATGCATAAGCGGCAACTTCCAGCACATCTGCCCTTGCAAGCGGCTCGCCCCCTGTTATATTCAGCATTATTTCAGAAGGATCAAGCTTTCCTGAAATATCCAGCAGCGCTGAGCATATCTCGTCACCCGTCAGTTCATCAGGGTAGCTTTGTATTTCACCGCAGCCGCTCCCGCAAAAGGCACATCTTGCATTGCACCTGAGAGTTGCCTCCCAGAAAAGTGTTTTTAGCTTGTATTTATTATTCATCAACTCTGATAATCTCCGCAGTCTGTTTTATTCCGGCATATTTTTTCTCAATCTCTGATGCAGCAGGACAACCGTAAAGACAGCAGTCAGGACCTGCTCTTGATACCATTTCAGCCCTGTGACCGTAAATTACCGTAAGCCTGTTGCTTTTCAGAACAGAAAGCACCTCAGCAAGCACAGGACTTCTGTTTCCGTCTTTACCTGCACTTAATTCCTGTGTATGAAACTCCGGAATATAATGATATTCGATATACGGTATAGACCTGTTCCTGACTAATTCATTCAATATCTGATTCTGCGTATAATACAGAGGGAATGACATATCAGGTATGTCCTCCAGCGGTATTATACCGTCATCGCTGCGATGGTCGAAACTTATCCTGACCGTTTTTTTCAGATTCTCCTCAGAGCTGACAACTTCCCGGCTTATTACATTTTCGGTCGCCGCAGGTCTTTTATCCCTCTCTTTTTTCAGGTTTGTTCCGCATACAATGCAGAAATTATCATCATCCGGACATATTCTTCCACATACAGGACATTGCATTGCGATTCCTCCTTCTGTAATAATAGTGCATTAATATCAAATTAATAATAACCGAAAGCTCCATTTAATTCAACTCATTTTCATTGTATGCTTTGTATAATTTAAGCTCATTGATTTGTAAATAATAACGGAAACTCGATTATATCATAAATGTATTATTGTCAATATCACATTTTCGTATTATAATAAGAATAGTAGCAATATGTGCTTTACAGCGGATAAATAAAAAAGGAGATAGTATATGGTTCAGCAAGTAAGAAGTATGGGACTATACGGTATGGACGCCTTTGAAGTAAGTGTAGAAGCGGATATTATGAAAGGTTTAACTGCCTTTGATATAGTAGGTCTGCCCGATGCTTCAATAAAAGAAGCAAGGGAAAGAGTAAAATCCGCAATAAGAAACAGCGGCTTTGAATTTCCGCAGAGAACTATTGTAGTTAATCTTGCGCCTGCAAATGTCAAGAAAAGCGGCTCTGTATATGACCTGCCTATACTTGCTGCGATTCTCCGTGCAGCCGGAGCATTCGACAACGACCTGAGCGACAGTGCGTTTATCGGAGAGCTGTCTCTCAGCGGTGACCTGAGGCATATAAACGGAATTCTCCCGATGGCGATAGAAGCCAAAAAGCGCGGAATCAGACACTTCTATGTTCCCGCAAGTAACGCAGCAGAGGGTGCCATTGTCGAGGGTATAGAAATAATCCCCGTAAACAGCATACCTCAGCTCGCAGCTCATCTTAGAGGAAAAAATACTATAAAGCCTGCCGAACGGATAATGCCCGTGCCGTCTGATACGAGCTATCCCGTTGATTTTTCCGATGTCAAGGGACAGCGCACAGCTAAGCGTGCTCTTGAAATAGCAGCCTGCGGAGGACATAATGTTCTTTTTATCGGAAGTCCCGGTACGGGAAAAAGTATGCTTGCAAAGAGACTTCCTACAATACTCCCCGATATGACTTTTGAGGAAATGATAGAAACTACAAAGATACATTCCGTTGCAGGTATGCTGTCGAACGATTATCCTCTGCTTACAACCCGTCCCTTCCGTTCACCTCATCATACAGTATCGCCTCCCGGTCTTTCAGGAGGCGGAACTATACCACACCCGGGTGAGATATCCCTTGCACATAATGGTGTTCTGTTCCTTGACGAGCTGCCTGAATTCAGCAAAGCAGCAATGGAAATACTCCGTCAGCCGATAGAGGACGGTCGGGTCACTATATCGAGAGTAAACGCTACACTTACATATCCTTGTACAATAACATTGATAGCCGCCATGAATCCATGTCCGTGCGGATATTTCGGACACCCGACAAGAAAATGTTCCTGCTCAAAGCAGGCTGTATCAAAATATCTTGCAAGAATATCCGGGCCTCTCCTTGACAGACTTGACCTTCATGTAGAAGTTCCGCCCGTAGAGTTTGAAGCTTTCTCGGGTGACAGTACGCAGGAAGAACCTTCATCTGTAATCAGGGAGCGTGTTAATAAAGTCAGAAAAATACAGACACGTCGCTATAAAGGAACTGAAGCTTCGTGCAATGCACAGATGCCGCCATCTATGATGTCGGAGCTTTGTCCGATGGACGATCAGGCTCGTTTCATTATCAGACGCTCCTTTGACAGCTTAGGCTTTTCAGCAAGAGCATATAACAGAATACTCAAGGTCGCAAGAACAATAGCAGACATGGACACATCTGAGATAATAAAAAAAGACCATATTCTTGAAGCAGTACAGTTCAGAAGCCTTGACAGAAAGTATTGGTCAAATTGATTCATCTGTATTAAAGCATAATCAGTTTTTACATTTTCGGGATTTTGTATATTAACAAAGAAGAATTAAAGGTTTATAATCATATACATAGAAAACAAGGAGGAATACACATGAAGACATATTTCAGAAAAACCATATCAATTATACTTGCTTGTCTGACTATTTCGGGCGTTGGTGCTGCTTCAATGAGCGTTTCAGCAAAGGATATAGTAAACAAGACAGAAAATCAGCTCTCCATTTCCTTTGACGGTGAGCCGATCACTCTCACAAGAGGCAGCTCGTACACTCTGCCAACGATAACATCAAAGCTTATACCCGGTCTTTCACTCGGAATAAAAACCGACAACAATAAAGTTATCACGGTAAAAAATGATGTAGTGACTGCTGTCGGAATTGGCAAATGTACTCTTACGATAACACTGCCGAACGGAAAACAAATAAAGCAGGATATAAATGTTGCACTTCCGGAGGTGAACATCAGGTTTACAAAACCTGCCATCACACTTGGCAGCGGCGAAACGGCAAAGCTCAAAGCTCTGCTTTCTGCAGCAAACGGAAATATCTCATGGAGTTCATCAAACAAGAATGTCATTTCCGTTGACGCTAACGGCAATATCACTGCAAAACGCACAGGTACATCAGTCGTAACGGCATCTGCAAACGGCAAGCAGACAAGCTGTACCATAACCGTAAAGGCCTCACCTAAGAAGATAACCTTCTCACAAGGCAAGCTGACACTCGGCGTAGGCGAAAAGTCCGTATTGGACTGCAAGGTAAATGCAGGTGCCGCTGCCTTTGGTATCAAGTATGTTTCAAACGATCCCAAAACGGTTGAGGTAGACAAGACCACAGGCAAGATCACTGCACAGAAAGCAGGAAAGGCTGTTATCACAGCAACGACACCAAACGGCAAGACAGCGACCTGCACCGTATTTGTAAAGAAAGCGCCCACCTCCATAACCCTGAACAAAGCTCAGATAACTCTCAAAAAGGGCGAAACCGCCGTTCTTAAGGCAATTCTTCCTGACGGAACATCATCCGGCAGCATCACCTATATTCCATTCAACGATCAGATAGTCAAGGTAAGCACCAACGGACTCATAAAGGCTCTCAAGACCGGAACATCATATATTCTTGTAAAGACCTACAACGGCAAAACGGCTTACTGCCGTGTAACCGTAACGGGTGCGTGACCTCAGTGCGTGACCTCAGTGCGTGACCTCAGTGCGTGACCGCACAGGACGATTCGCGCTGGCGCTCAGTGCGTGACCGCACAGGACGATTCGCGTTGGCGCTCAGTGCGTGACCGCACAGGACGATTCGCGTTGGCGCTCTCTCCGTTCGCTCTGTTATTATCAATTGTTGCTTCAACCCCGCAGCATCCGGCACGGGCAAGGCAGAGCCTTGCAATTCCCTGACTTCCGCCCACGCACCCCTTACGGGCTGCTTTCGGGCTGTTTTATAACAAATTCAAGGCACGGTATTCTCATCGGAGTTTACCGTGCCTGCTTTTTTGTACTGAGGTTTTATTCAAGAATACTTTCGGCTCGAACAACTAACTGTCGCCATACGTTTCTGACACCGCGAATCGACACCGGAGGCACTCCGGGGTACTGAGGTTTTATTCAGGAAGATTTTCGGTGCGGACAACTAACTGTCGCCATACGTTTCTGACACCGCAAATCGACACCGGAGGCACTC
>CACXGH010000153.1 GCA_902767175.1 uncultured Ruminococcus sp. | reverse complement strand
TAGAGGGTGCGGGTGTCCGGTGGACACCTCTGCCGAAGGCAGAAGCACCGACCGAGCCGGCAGGCGAGACTCGGGGGACATCGACGTTTGTTATATATCAGAAAAAATAAGCAAAACTGAAAGAAAGAAAAACTTTCCCGAATATATTATACACATTTATCGGTGATTTGTACAGGGTTTTTAACCAGATTATCAAATATTATTATTTTTGTCATGCTTACTGACGTGATATCTCATCAAAATAATATGCGATAATAAGATCGGCAGCCATGCCGTAGCTCTTAACTCCTTCCTGCTGGAAGTTATGCTTAAGATAGCTGTCGTTTATTTTTGCGGCAGTTACGGCAACAGGAGTTTCAAACTGTTTCCAATAATCGCTCTTATCCTTAAGATCACACAGGACACCATAGCTCAGATGCTTAAAAAAGCTGCTGTAAAGCTCGGTATCGGCAGAGGAAAGATGACCCGAAAGGTATTGAAGTCCGCAAAGAAAGCCCGAATACCTGAACTCGTCACTTTCCGAATTGATGCAGGCGAGGAAAGCAATAAAATTAGCATCAGCCTCGTGCATAAAGCCTCTTACATGGGCAAGCTCATGGCACATTGTAAACGGCGTTGTAAAATTACGGGAATCGGTATTTACATTGGCTTCAAATGTAAAAGGAAAATAAATACCCGTGATGTCAAGATATGACATTCCTCTCGAGAGAATAACGCTTTTCGGTACACTGTAACCTTCCGGCACGAATGAATACTTGCTATGAAGTCCGTTTACAGCATCACGGGCATTATAACAGGCAGTGCTTATATCTACCCGTACAGGCTCATTCTCATCGGGCTGTATCCTGCTGCGGTAATATGATGCCTGATCAGCAAGATATACACAAACCTCATATAGCTGTCCGGCAGACACCTCACGGACAGCAAGACCGCTCTGCTGTGATACATTGCTGCAGCAGTAGTTTATACCGCAGTTGGTTATAAAAAGAAAATATAATACAGAAGCGGCGGCAACAGGTCTGACAATACCCAAAAAAAGCTTTTTCAGGCGCTTTCCCTTTGCTCTGATTATTATTATCACGACAGCTATAATATAGGCAGCCGCAGCAAATGGAACAAGTATAACAAGTATTTCGCCGACAGACAGAGGCAGTATTCCCGAAATATTATTCCAGATAACGGATATCGCTCTGTAAACAGTATTGCAGTAAAGATCGGCAGCTCCGGGAATGTTCCTTGCGGCAGCGAGTAAAATCAGAGCGGCAGGAAACAGCATGAGCATCCAGAACCACGGTGTACGGACAGCGGCTTTCAATTGGTTTTTTATTCCCTTAAGCAGCTTTTTTATTTTAGTATCGTTATTTTTCATTTCATTTGTCATACTATCCGCTCCCTTGATTTGTTATACAACCGACAGCCCTCCTGCGGTCTTTTGGCACAACCTGAATGAAAATTTCTGACGCAATACAGGCACTGAATTTAATCAATGCATTCATAATATTATATTATCACAGCCTGCTGTTATCTTCAATGTATAATAATTGGACTTATACTATACTCCCATTAAAAGCAGTATCAGTGCACCTCAAGGGAACTTCATTTTAGTGCCTGCGCTTTCAATTCAAATTGACGCTCACCCTGTCCGCTTGATCGGCACCGCAAAAACAGCCGCCTTACAGTCATTTTCCAATAAAAATCAATTGCAGAACTGCTGCTTTTTTAATATTATGTATTATATAAGAGTATACGGCAAATCAGCTGTATGCGGTATGGGGTGAATGCAATGAATATTGAACAGCTTGACCAGGAGAGAATACTCATTTCCCTTTGTGACAAGGAAATGGAGCAGTACAGCGTCACCTTCGATCAGCTTGATCTGTATGAGAAAAATTCGGAAACCATGCTCAGGGAGCTGCTCCTGAACGCATCTGAACAGACAGGCATCAGCATGAAGGACAAGCATATCCTGATCGAAGCGATGAAATTTGAGCATGGCTGTCTGCTTCTGATCACCGTTTCTGCTTCAAAAAAGAGAAAATCCTATAAAGTGCGGAGAAATACCGTTTTCCGCACCCTGATTTTTGATAATGCGGATAATCTGTTCGGCTGTATCGGAGCATTCAGCCGGATAAAGGTCGATACCGTTTCAAGTTCTCTTTTGGCTTATAAGAACCGTTATTATCTTATATTAAGCTCCTCAGAAAGCATAAATGACAATATTATCAGCACAGCTTACGAATTTGATGCTGATATAAGGTACGGAAAAAATTTTACCGAATTCCTGTACGAACACGGCAGCCTGTTGTCCGCTAAAAATGCCGTTGATGAAATTTCTTCTGCAATGAATTATAATAGTTGATACGCTTGATATACAGGCTATGTGCAGAATAATATCATCAGAATACAATTCAGGACTATATCGGACAATGAGACAACCCCCGAAAATCAGATTATCGGGTCTGACTTACGGGGGTGTTTTGTTTGTCTGTATTATGTTCTTTTATCGGCGAACTCTTTTTATATCTGTTATCAGCTTTGTGTATCGTCATCTGTTATAACAGGATCACGAAGAGTATCATCGAATTCATCATCAAAATCAGGATCCGTTTCTTCTTCAGCACCCTCTGTAAGCTCATCATACACCTCTATAATACCCTGACTTCCCGTCACGGGAGTATATTCAAGGCTGAGCATATGTCTTTCCTCTTTACCAGATACACTGTACCGAATTCCGTCTACCGTCAGCTTCAGAAGATATCCTATCATACCTCCGATCATATATAAGATAATATCGTCTACATAAACAGTTCCTGTATTGAGTGAGAATTGGAATACCTCTATAGCAAGTCCTGCGGCAAATGAAAGAAACAGCATCTGCCACCATCTTATCTTAGGATTGATTATAAGCAGTGTGAATGTAAGCGGCATAAGTATGAGACCGTTCCATATAAGGTAAAGTCCTCCCCACTGTGAGAAATTATCCAGACACTCCTGTATCCTGACAAAAGGAATGTAATAAATGCTTCTGTTCATGGACATTTTCGGAGCACGAGGAATTATCTGCTCAAAAACAACTACAAGCACATAGATTATCATAAGTGCTCTCAGTGCAAGGGACAAAAATCTTGAAAAGCCCAGCCTCAGGTCATCAGAATCTCTCGACTCCTTCGCAAAAGTCCTTATTACTACCGCAAACAGGAACGGCACTATCCATATAATGAACATAGTTATAAGATTATACTGTGATATCGAAGGCCAGAAGTCACTGCCCTTTGATATCAGTCCGTTCACTATACCGAAACAGAATGCACCTACGGTTATAATTGAATTTGTAAGCAATGCTGCGCCTATCGCCTCATATCGTTTGATGATAAAAAAGAATATCGCAGTTATCGTCAGTGTCGCTATGAATACCATTACCTCAGACAGTCCTATGGAACTCATCTGATTGCGGATATCTCCCGGAAGTAAATATAATATCAATCCCACAGCCATTGAAACATACAGCTCGCCTATTGTAAGCTTCTGGCTCGGAAGAACACTCATAAGCTATTCCTCCTGTATCTCAGATAATCTTCAAGTATTATTACCGCCGCAACACTGTCCACAACAGCCTTGCGTTTCTTTCCTCTTGTGTTTGTATCATTCAGATACCCGTGTGCCGTAACAGTAGTACAGCGCTCGTCTCTGAGGACTGTTTCAAGTCCTGTCTTTTCTTTAAGCACCTCGCAGAAAGCTCTTACATTCCGAGCACTTTCTCCCTCAGTTCCGTCCATATTTCTCGGCAGACCGAGAACTATCTGTCCGGCATGAGCTTCCGCCGCTATAACGGCTATTTTTTCGGCAAGAACTTCCTG
>CACXGH010000152.1 GCA_902767175.1 uncultured Ruminococcus sp. | reverse complement strand
GTGTCCGGTGGACACCTCTGCCGAAGGCAGAAGCACCGACCGAGCCGGCAGGCGAGACTCGGGGGACATCGACGCTTGTTATATCGTATCAGCTTATTTTTGAGATGTCAAGCACTTTTCAGCCCTTACGGGCTGACAGCACGGAAATCAGGAGAACATTTGTAAAGACCGTACAGCAGCATTTATAATTTTCCGTTGTTGTGAAATATTCGAATATGTAATCCTTCATAATCCACTCTCAGCCAGTTTTATTTATGTTTCTTTGATTGTATCATACAAAGATTGAAAATACGAGCCTCCTATCTCTAAAAACATATTATTGCTGCTATTGCTAATTGACAAACTACTGTATTTGGGTTGAAACAATTATATTAATATGATATAATAGCATTATATTGCACATATATTATGAGATACAACAATAACAAATAAAGGAGTGTAATTATGAGCAGTATCATCGAAATAATACAAAAAAACATTGCAGACTACCCCGATCAGGTCGTGATTGTAGATCAGGGAGACAATAACAGCTTTACCTATCGTGAGTTTGACCTTTATGCCGCAAAGGTTGCTGCAAGGCTGAAAAAGCATGGAGTCTCACAGGGCGATTTTGTTACAATAGAGCTGCCCCGCAACAAGGAGTATATTGCTTCGATGTATGCCGTATGGAAGGTCGATGCCGCATTTGCACCTCTCTCTCCGTCATATCCGCCGGAACGTCTTGAATATATACGAAGTGACTGTAACGCAAAGGCTGTCATTAATGAGAAATTCCTGCGTGATATTGAAAAAGAAACACCCTCATACGAAATAGTCATTCCCCGACCGGAAGACCCTTCGCTGCTCATCTACACCTCCGGCTCTACCGGAAAGCCAAAGGGCGTTCTTCACACCCATGCAGGCATAGAAGATTCCATAGTAAGATATTCTGATTATGCGAACCCTCCAAGGGGATTCCGTGCGGCACTCGGCGCTCCGTTTACATTTGTTGCGTCTGTTCAGGGCGTATTTGCTCCGCTTTTTTCCTGCCTTACTGCGTATCTTATGCCGTATCAGGCAATGCGTGACCCTGTGCTGCTGGCTGATTATATCTATGAAAACAAAATCAACCGTACATTTATCAGTCCCAAGATGCTTAAGGTCTTCAAACCGAAGGGAGATTCCCTCAAGGTCGTCTTTACGGGAAGTGAACGAGTCAGCAACACCTACAGCGATGATTTTGAGATAATTGTCAGCTACGGTCAGACAGAGTCAGCCGGTGCTGTCATGATGTTCAGGCTCGACAAAAAATATGAAAACACTCCCATAGGAAAGCCTATCGGCAATATCCGCACCCATATCCTTGACGAAAACGGAAACGAAGCCGAAGAAGGCGAGCTTTGCCTTGCCGGAATATTTGCCGACTGTTATCTAAACCTGCCCGAACAGAGTGCAAAGACCTTTGTTGACAATCCCTTTGCCGAAACGGACGGCTTCAAAAAGCTGCTCCGAACGGGCGACATAGTAAAAAAGGCTGAGGACGGCAACATAATCTATCTTAACCGCAAAGACTGGATGGTCAAGATAAACGGTCAGCGTGTTGAGCCTGGCGAGATCGAAGCGATAATCAAAAACACTGACGGAATACAGGACGCCGCCATAAAGGATTTCAAAAATCAGTACGGTCAGGTCTATCTTGTTGCCTATTATGTTGAAAACACACCTGTAAATGCCGACGACATAAAAACCGCCATATCACAGAAGCTTCCGTCCTATATGATTCCTGCATTCTTTGTACGCCTTGACAAGCTTCCCGTTAACGCAAACGGCAAGCTTGACAGAAACGCATTGGCTGCACCCGAAGCAGGAAGCTTCAAAACCGACTATACCGCACCCGAAACAGATATGCAAAGAGTACTGTGTTCAGCCTTTGAAGATGTACTTGGTGTCGGGAACGTTGGCATAGACGATGATTTCTTTGCCCTTGGCGGCGACTCGATCAAGTGCGCCATGACTGCTGCCAAGTGCGGTGTTTATAAGATATCGACGGCAGATATCTTTGCCGGAAAGACCCCTCGGATGATAGAACGTCTGCTTATTCAAAAGGCATCTGCAAAGACCATTGTCAAAAAGGAAAAGAAAGCAAGGATATATCCGCTGACACCATCAGAGCGTGGAATGTATCTTGAACAGAAGCTGAACGAGAAGTCAGTTGTCTATAACCTGAATATTGCAGCCATTATCAAAGGTGCAGATACTGAGGCGGTTAAAAAATCGCTCACGGCAGTATTCAAGGCTCACGAAGCATTCACCTCCTATTACAGCGAAGAAAACGGACTGCCTGTCCGCATTCTATCCGACAAACTTCCCGAAATAATCGAAAAGACTGCCGCTTCCCGTGATGAGGTAATAAATATCATCGACAGCTATGCAGAACCGTTTGATCTCAATACCGAAATACCTGTGAGACCCACTCTGTATTCCGTTGCTGACGGCAGCGTGATTCTGCATCTTGCAATACACCACATCGCCTTTGACGGAGGATCGGCAAAGACTTTTGTAAGTGAGCTTATTGACGGTCTGAACGGCAAGGAGGTCACTGCAGCAGGGATAGATCTCTCTGATCTTTATGATGACAGTCTTGAAGCAAAATACGAAAGCGGACTCAGGTATTACAGAGAAATATTCGCAGACGGTGTGCCGGTCAACGAAATGCCTACAAAGGGCAAGCGACCGAAGGTTCATCCCCTTTCCGACCGTGAGATTGACTTTGACATAGACAGCGAAAAGCTCAGAAGCATTGACATCACCGCACGAAAATTCAGTGTGACCGAGTTTGAGCTGATATTCTCGGCAGTATCCATGACACTTGGCAAATATACCTCCTCCGAAGATGTTGTGCTGGGAATTCCCACAAATATGCGTCCAAACGGTGCGGATAACGTGATCGGTATGTTCGTCAATACCGCTCCTGTTCGTGTACGACCCAAAAGAAACGCAGAAATACAGGATTACCTGCAAAGCGTAAGCGAAGCTGTCCGCAGTGTGACCTACGGTGCATATCTTCCCTTTGAGGACGTTGTTGCCGAATTCGTAAAACAGCGTGACAAATCCCGCAACCCTATGTTTGACGTGAGCGTGAACTTCATGTGGAATCCGCCTGCATACAGCAAAGACGGTCTGAGCGTCGAGATGTACTCTCCCCTCCAGAAGATGAGCCGTGACATCGGTATTGTAATCCGAAAAGGCGAAAAGGGACTGCACTTTATGGTTCAGTATTCCTCGGAGCTTTTTGAAGATACATTGATAGAAAACTTTATACAGCAGCTCAGATCGACTATCGACCTGCTCGGCACTGCAAGAACAGTAAGGGAGGCTCTTGTCCTGCCCGAAAAGCAAAAGGAACAGCTTGACGCATTTGCAGTTGAAGCAGCGGAAGATATTCCCATAACACTTCTACATAAACTCTTTGAAAAAAGTGCTGCAGAAAATGCCGGCAAAACTGCACTTATCGCAAAAGATGCCTTTCTTACATACAGTGAACTGAACAAGAGGGCAAATATCGTTGCCAATAATCTTATAGACAAGGGCATAAAAACAGGTGACAGCGTTGCTCTGCTGCTTCCAAGAGAAACCTGCTTCTTTGCCTGCCTGTTTGGTGTGAACAAAGCAGGTGCAGCTTTCATTCCCTGTGACCCCCAGTACCCTGCCGACAGGATAAACCATATCATCACCGATTCCGAAGCGTCCTTTATTATTACAACTGTGGACAAGCTCTCCGATTATCCCTCCGACAAAGCAATCAATGTTGAGGATATAACAAGGGGCGAAAAAACAGATGATCCTGATGTTGAAATGAGCGACCGTGAGCTGAGTTATATGATCTACACCTCCGGTTCAACAGGCAAGCCGAAGGGAGTTATGCTCAGGCACAGGGGTATATGCAATTACCTGATGCCCCACCCGGCAAACTCACATATGTATTATCTTAAAAACAATGTCAATACATACCTCTCCGTTACCACTGTATCTTTTGATATGTCATTCAAGGAGCATACAGCCGCCTTCTGCAACGGCAGGACTCTTGTTTTTGCCGGAGAGGACGAAATGAACGACCCCCGTGCTCTTGCCGATCTGATGGAAAAATATAATGTTGACTGTATCAACGCAACTCCGTCAAGACTGCAGCAGTATCTTGAATATGCTCCGTTCAGAACGGCACTTTCAAAATGCCGTCTTGTAATGTCGGGCGGAGAGGGCTATCCGATGTCGCTGCGTGATTCGATCAGAGAATGCTCAAAGGACATCAGGATAGTAAATACCTACGGCCCTACAGAGATAACCGTTTCGTGCAATGCCGCAGACCTTACAAATGCGGAACAGGTAACTGTCGGCAGACCATTGCTCAATTATTCCGAAGTTATTGTTGACAAATACGGCGATATATCACCTTACGGTGTTGTCGGTGAACTGTATATAGGCGGCATCGGTGTTGCAAAGGGTTACCGCAACCTGCCGGAAAAGACCGCACAGGCATTTGTGGAATACGGCGGTCAGCGTATGTACCGCTCCGGCGACTATGCAAAGTGGGATAAAGACGGAAATGTGCATATCCTCGGCAGACTTGACAGTCAGGTCAAGCTGAGAGGACTGCGTATCGAGCTTGGCGAGATAGAGGGTCTTATCGCTCAGCAGCCGCACATCAAAAAGGCCGCTGTCATTATCCGCAAGCTCAGCGGTCAGGAAAATCTTTGCGCTTACTTTACCGCCGATACCGAAATTGATATAAACTCGCTCAGGGACGAACTGAAAAAGCACCTGACCCATTATATGATTCCCACAGCTTATCTGCAGATGAACGAAATGCCGATCACCGCCAACGGCAAGACCGACACAAAAATGCTGCCTGAACCCGTTCCGGTAAGTCTCGGAGAATATGTCGCTCCGGCAAACAAAACGGAAGAATTCTTCTGCGAGTCATTCAAAAAGGTGCTGAAACTTGACCGTGTAGGTGCGACGGACGATTTCTTTGAGATCGGAGGAACATCGCTTATTGTTACCTCAGTCGTGCTGGACGCCTCCGAAAACGGTTTCCAAATAACTTACGGAGACGTATTCAAATACACGACCCCAAGAGCACTTGCTGAGCTTTTCAAGGACGGCGAAGTCAACGACACAAACAAGCTGTTTGACTTTGAAGGCTATGACTATTCAAAGATAGACGCTCTGCTTTCTAAGAACAATGCAGCGTCCTTCCTCTCGGGAGAGAGAAAAGAGCTTGGAAACGTGCTTATCACCGGTGCGACAGGTTATATGGGCGCTCACCTGCTGGCAGAATTCCTGCGGCGTGAGAGCGGCAAAGCATACTGCATGGTGCGAAAGGGCAAGTTTGAGACCGCTGCCGAACGTCTTGAAAACATGATGTTCTATTATTTCGGTTCTGATCTTGAGGAAGAATTCAAATCCCGTGTTGAAGTGCTTAACGGAGATGTCACCGATTACAAATACTTTGAACCCTTTGAGTCAATGCCGATAAATACCGTATTTAACTGTGCGGCAAATGTAAAGCATTTTTCAAATGGTACCGACATTGAAGACATAAACGTAGGCGGTGCGGTAAACTGCATAAAACTTTGTCAGAAACTGAATGCAAGACTGATACACTTCTCCACCGTTTCCGTTGCCGGTACGACAGACGATGTTACAAAACTCAGCCGCAGAGAGCTTGACGAACAGTCACTCTATTACGGTCAGACACTGGACAATAAATACACATCATCAAAGCTGATGGGCGAACGCATGGTGCTTGAAGCCGCCGCCGAAGGACTTGACGCAAAGGTTATCCGTGTCGGTACACTTGCTGCACGGGAGTCAGACGGCGAATTCCAGATAAACTTCCTTACAAACAACTTTATGGGAAGGCTGCGCTCCTACAGCCTGCTTGGATGTTTCCCCTACAGCATGATAGAAAATCAGGTCTGCATGGGGCCGATCGACCGTTCATGCGAAGCCTTCCTGAAACTTGCAAAAACGCCGAAAGAATGCTGTGTGTTTAATGCTGTCAACAACCATACACTCCCGCTGGGCGATATAATCCGTCAGATGAACGAAAACGGAAGCAAGGTGGATTTTGTTGAATACGAAGAATTTGCCCATGCACTTCACGAAGCACAAAAAGACCCTGAAAAAGCCGCAATTCTTTCAAGCATGACCGCATATATGAATACGTCTCACGGCAAAAAAATAACTGCCCTGCCTTTCAGTGCCCACTACACCACACAGATACTTGCCCGCATGGGATTTTTCTGGAATGCCAGCAATGAAAAATACGTCAATGACTTCATTAACGTACTGCGCGGCTTCCGGTTCTTCCGTAAGGATAATCTCAAAAGATAAGGAGGCGCAAGCATGAAACGAAGAGGCAATCTCCTCAATGTAAAATACCGCAGTCTTCTTGCAGCAACACTTGCAATGACGGCTTCCACCTACCTTTCCGGCATATTGGACGGAATAATGGTGGGTCAGATACTTGGAACAGTGGAACTTTATGCCATCAACCTGACTACCTGTATCATCTTTTTGCGGAGTATTCCTATTGCCATGTTCACATTCGGCGGCAACACGCTGTCTGTCATTAAAAAAAGCAAGCGAGACCAGCAGGGTGCAGATACGATTTTCACTCTGTCCTTCTGGACGGGAATCATTTCAACCGTACTGATCTCGATAATAGGTCTGGCAGTCATAACACCCACAGCCGAACTGCTTGCTCAGGGCAATGCCGAGCTTGTAGGACTTGTAATAGATTATCTTCTCCCCCTTTGGATACTTACTCCTCTGGTAGCGGCAGTCAACCAGACAGCCGCCTTTGCCCGTACAGACGGTATGCGCAAGTTGGCGACTGCCCTGCCGATCGTTGCAAATATTATCAATCTGCTGTGTGACGGACTATATATGGGAGTCTTTGGCTGGGGCGTTGCAGGAGCAGGATGGGCTACTGTTACGGGATACATTGTCGGAACGGCAATGACGCTTATATACTTCAGGTCAAAAAAGCGAACGGTGCATTTTACAAAAGCCGCATTCAGCCGACTTAAAGAGCTTGGAACAATATTCAACATCGGTCTGCCCTCTGCACTGATTTATGTATGCAACTTTTTAAGGCTCTTCTTTACAAACGCTATTATTCTTTCCTCCACAGGCGTTGTTGGAGGAAAGATAGCCTCAGTTTCATTCTCACTCAACAGTCTTGCATTCATCTTTGTTGAGGGTGCCTCAATGACATTGCTTCCTATACTTGGTGCACTTTACGGTGAAAAAGACACAAACGGGCAAAAGCTTACACTGCGCTACGGTATGATAGTCACGGTTGGTCTTTCGGTCATAGTGTTTATCATTTCCGAACTGCTGCCTGTACAGCTTGCGTCGATGTACGGACTGACAGACCCTGCTGTAACTGAGATTTTTGCTGCTACATTCCGCATTTTCTCAATAAATATACCCATACTCGGTGTGATTTATGTCATGAGATCGTTCTTCCAGGCAACAAAGCAGAGGGGGCTTGCAAACCTTCTTGTCATGCTGGACGGTGTTCTTACAATTGTACCCCTGATGTATTGGTTCTCGCACTATGATATATATTGGCTTTGGATGTCGTTCCCTATATCAAAAGCGGCAACGGTCATTATTACTATTGCGGCAATGTTTATCAGCAAAAAGGTTCGGAAAAAGAAGAATATTCTGGGTATTGAAGAACAGGACGGTATTGCATACGACTTTACCATAGACAATGATGTGTCACAGGCAATTAAAGCCTCCGAAGAAGCAATGACTTTCTGTCAGGAAAATACCCTTCCCGAAAACACCGTCAATGCCGTTGGTGTGGCTGTTGAAGAATTGTGCCATAATATTGCCGTGTATGCACGTTCGTCTTCAAATAAGACTGTAGATGTCTGTGTTCGTATTTTTGACGATAAGGTAAACATAAGAACCCGTGACAACGGTGCCGAGTTTGATCCAACAGATTACATTGACACAAGCGGTAATCGCATCACAGGTCTGAGCCTTGTCAGAAAGCTCAGTTCTTCCATCAACTACAACCGTGTGCTTGGATTCAACGTTACAAATGTAACAATATCCTACTGACAGAGGCGAAGCATATATGAAAAAAATATCATCTCTTGATGGAATGCCGTCCTACACAGTGGCTATGCTCCGGAAAAACGAGCAGCGCATGAATTTTATATGTATACTTGCTTTTATCGGGATTGATGCTACAATGGCAATATACGCCCTCCTCAATTTTCATAAGCAGTCAGTGTGGCTGTTTTTTGGGCTGCCAATGTTTATGCTGACAGCAGTTATCGTTTATAATCTGATCACCCGTAAAAATATACACCCTGTTTCAAAATACATAAACTTTGCTGTAATAATGCTGTCAGTTTTTATTGTCAGTGTGCCCCGGGATGACGTTTTTCTTGTTCTGTTTATCTTTCCTCCGCTTTTCAGTATTTTTTACTATAACCCCAGATATACTGTCTTTACGTCGGCAGTCTCTTTTTTTCTGATACAGTTTGTAATGCTGAACAGTCCGAATTTCACTCAGGAAGAACTTTCTGAACTGCAGCTGACCGACTTGCCCTTGCTTGCTGCAAGAATATTTGATTTTTCACAGCTTGCTTCCTTGTCATTCCGAAAAGGCATTACAGCATCAATGATCATGCTTATGATAATGCTTGGAGTCGGCATATATATGTCCTTCAGCGGCAGACGTTTCTACTGCAAACAGGCCGAGGTAATCCGCAGACAAACATCAACAAACATTGAGCTTGATCTTGCACGAAAGATTCAGAAAGGAATACTTGAAAACAATTTTCCGGAAAATGAAAGCTTTTCGGTATACGCCGATATGACTCCGGCTTCGGAGGTCGGCGGCGACTTTTACGACTTTTTTCTGACAGACGAAACACATCTTGTGCTTGTGATCGGTGATGTATCCGGTCACGGAACTGCTGCTGCAATGTTTATGACGCTGACAAAAACTCTGATAAAGGTCTACGCACAGGCGGGTATGACTGCCGACAAGATATTTGAACATACAGGACGATATCTTTTGCAGTCAAATCCTCAAAAATATTTTGTTACATGCTGGATGGGAATTCTTGATCTTTCAAACGGTCATCTCTCATATTCAAATGCCGGACATAACTACCCTGTTTTGATCCGCAGCGGCAGGGATCCGGAGTTCATCAGTTCAAAGCCATGCTTTGTGCTTGGCAGAAAGCGTCTTGTAAGGTATACCGAGCAGCATATCAGGCTTCTGCCCGGCGACAAAATAGTCCTTTACACTGACGGTGTTACCGAGTCCCGTTCTCCGGAAGGAGAGCTGTTCGGTGACGAAAGACTGTTGGAAGTTCTTAAAACCAAGACCTATCCGGACAGTGCCGGTATCATACAGACAATAAGGTCTGAAATTGACTGTTTTGAACACGGCGAAGAACGCTTTGATGATGAAACGATGCTTGCCTTGTCTTTCCGAAACTATCTTGACGCAATACCAATGGACAGCAGGATATTTTCGCTTAACAAACAGACCTTTGATGAAGTGATAAATTATATCGAAGAGCGCTGTCATGCTGCAGGATGCGGCGAACAGGCGACCGGCCAGGTAGCTGTTGCGTCTTCGGAGATACTTGCAAACATTGAATCTTATGCCTATATTGAAGGCGGACAGGTAGAGATACTGACCCGTAACCGAGACAGACGGATTACAATAGTCTTTAAAGACGGAGGCAGACCTTTTGACCCGCTCAGTGCAAAGACTCCTGACGTTACCGTTCCTATCAGTGAACGCAAACCCGGAGGACTTGGAATATTTATCGTCAGGAAGCTGATGAGTGACGTCAGCTATAAATATGAAGATGGTCAGAATGTACTGACCATCGAAAAGGAGTTCTGATATGATCATGAAAAACACAAAAATTATAATTGCCGGCGACCTTATGCCGATGCCCTGCAATTATGATCTGTTTTCTGCCGGAGATATAAAAGCTCTCTTTGGCGAAGAGCTTTGCGGATTGTTTGCATCGGCAGATCTTCGTATCTGCAATCTTGAAGGCTGTTTTACCGACGGAGATACCCCAATAGAAAAGATCGGACCTGTTATCAAGGCTCCCGTTTCAACAATAAGGGCAATAAAGGATCTTGGAATAAACTATGCTACCCTTGGCAATACACATTCTATGGATAACGGCAAACAAGGCTACCTTGACACCTGCAGGGTTCTTGATGAAAACGGGATAAACTATTTTGGCTGGGGAGATAACTGCTCCTCTGTAAAAGCCTATGTCAAGTACATTGACGGAGGAAGAACTATAATCCTTTATAATGTAACAGAACAGTTTGAAAATGCCCCCGGCGAGGACTGCCCGGGAGTAAATCTGTACGATGAGTACCGTGTCTGCCGTGAGTTGACGGAGCTTAAAACTGAGTGTGACTTTCTTATCGTGTTTTATCACGGAGGTATCGAGGGAACGCATTACAACAGCGAGACAATGCGAAGAAGATTTCACCGCATGGCCGACAGCGGTGCTGATGTAGTCATATCTCAGCATACCCACGCAATAGGCGAAGAAGAACATTATAACAGCTCATACCTGTTGTATGGTCAGGGTAATTTCTGCTTTCATTTTCGCAGTGAGGTCACTCCACTTCTTGCAGAAGGTCTTGTGCTTGAGCTTGAACTGACAGATGAAGGTTTCACGGCAAAGCCCCATAGGATAATCCGTACCGAAAAGGGCTGTGTCTATGATGAAAAGCAGGAGCTTGAAGGGTTCTATGCCAGAAGCAGAACTCACGATGCCCTTATTAATGGTGACAGGGCTGCAAAAGATGAGTTTGAACTTCAATTCGGAAAGGACTGCGAAAACTGGCTGACTCAGTTTCTTCTGACTTTTCGGGGTGTTGACCCTGAGCTTGCAGAAAAGCGAAAGGAACTTTCGCCTTCCGAATTAAAAGACTATCTAATTTCACTTTACCCCAGACCGTATCTTCTTTCCATTCTTACTTTCCTGCGAAATGAAGAGCTAAATGAGATCGGCAAAACAATACTCAGCAATTTGCTGAAAGAAAAATAATAAAGGAGAAGAAAAAATGACTATCAAGGTTTATGAAAAAGAAGGTTCACCTGTTATTGCACCGGAGGGAAAGATCGATCATGTTACAGTGAGCGAGTTTGAAGAGAAGATCAATGAGATCGGAAAAAACAGCAATACACTGATACTTGACATGGCAGGCGTTGAATATGTCAGCTCGGCTGCACTCAGAGCTATTCTTAACGCTAACGATCTTATGGAGGACAAGGGTGGTCTTGCCCTCATCAATGTTAACCAGAAGGTCATGGAGATATTAAAAATTACAGGGTTCTCAGAATATCTGGATATCCGGTAATAACACAATTAACCAACCATTGCCTGTACTTTATATTATACGCATTCATAAGATGCAGCAATTATATCAAGCGGGATCGCCTAACGGAAGTGCCCTTGTGTACCTCCCCACTCCCTGATAGTGGAATCATTTCATTTTTGCAAATTGTGATTGATATGATCATTTATGTTTTATTTATGTAAAACACTCTATGATGCTGCGGGAGTGAAAAAGTGTTTAAGTCAAACGCTCTTAAAACAATTACAATATTTTATGAACATAACCTATGAAAATGACAAACCCGTGATTTAACTATAAATCACGGGTTTAATTCTGATTTCTTCTCAAGTATTGGAGTCCGTTCCACTTGATTTGAGCTTTTCTATTCGGATTTTATTTTAGAATGGCATCTTACGTTTTACATTTCGTGGAGTTTTTGGTCGGCTGCAAAGCAAGAAGCTGCACAAAGCCGAAAAAACAGATTTTAATAGCCGTACTATTTTTTCATATATTACAGCTCCCCCTGAACATGGTTTTGTTCAGGGGGAGCTGATAACTTGCCTATCAATTATACGGATTACTCCGGAAAGTATTTGCTGTATGATCTATCGGCGATCGGATTATTCGTCTTCTCCCTTCCTGCGCTTCATCGCAAGGAAGAGAACCGTTGTAAGGCTTGTCAGCAAAATGGCTGCAACTGCTGCTGCGGATGCTGTCTCGCCTGTTTTCGGTGCACTTTCAGGGTCTGGAACGACAATAGACCTTTCGGAATTTCCCCCGAAGGAATTGGGATCAAAATCCTTTGCCTTATCTATGGTCATTACGAGATATAAGTTTTTTATCTGCAGCACCTCATACTGTGTCAGATCAACATATTCAATCGGGTTAAAGTCAAAGAGATCACCTTTGACAGTTATTGTTCCTTCATTGTTGAGGAAGGTGCCGCTGACATTGCCGCTGTTTATTTCAAGCCTTGAGGATTTGCTGTTGCATAAAACTGAGTGGCTGCCTTGGATCCAACCTCCGTTCATAACAGTTATTCCGTTATTTTCGATAACAGAACTGTCATCGGCTGAATTCGTATTTACAATACTGCCAAATTCAATATCAAGGCTGCCTGTTTCATTGACAATAATAGTTCTCTTGTCATTGCTTGTTATCTTACCGGAAGCGATAGTTTCATCTATCGTCAAGGAGCAATTGTCAACAAGTATAGAAGTGTTGCTGAGAGTGATAATGTGATTATTCAGATTCAAGACTGTATCCTTATCGATTACATAATTTGAACCGTTATTCGGGTCAAGTGTCATGTCTCTGCATATTCTGATGTATTTGCCGGTATATGCCTTGTTGACAAGATACTCATTAAACTCTTCCGGAGTATATATCAGATAGGGGTCACTTTCAGTACCGCTGTGAGTAAGTGTGAAATTTGTGTCAGTATAGGTTACACCGTCAAAGATAGCCTCTGCTGTAAAGCTCATCTTGTGATTATCTTCTGACATAGTGTTTTTTTCATTAACAATTACTGTATGCTTGCATCTTGCATCTGTGCAGGTAAAAACCGCCTTGGCGCTGCTGTGATCGTCAGCCCACTCCCATGTGGGTTTGCCGTAGGTGTGACCATCATTAAAGTCGTAGGTCAGACTTGTGGCTCTGAAATCCGTGTTGCTGAACGTTGTTCCGTGTCCGAGATGGAGAGTAGCATTGACATGATTGAAGATAGCGTCTCCGGTCGTGATCGTGCCGGGATAGGCGAAAGTAATATCCAGTGCATAGCCGCCGGTTTTATTGACCCATGAGAAAGCATACTCGCCGATCTTGCAGAGTCCCGAGGTGTCGCCGGTTACCTTTGTGACGCCGATCTTGTTGAAGGCACAGGACTTGATCTCGGTGATGTTTTCGTTCAGAACAAGCTCAAACTGCGGCTTTCCTGCTTTGATGAATACATCAAGGTTATCAGTGCCAAGAACGGTGATCTTCCTGCCGTTAAAGGTCTTCGGAATTACTATTTCTGTAAGGTTCTTTGTGGCTCCTGTGTAATACTCGATAGCGTATGTGTCATCGGGCAGAAGCGCAAATTTGAAGTAAGAGATCCAGATATCGTCTGTCTCCTCACCCACAGACTTATCATTGTTTACGGCGTAATACTTGCCTTTGTATCTGTAATGCTCTTTGTAACCGAGAATGTATGCACCCTCGTCGTCGATATACGGTTTTGCCGCAGGATAATAAACATAGGTTTCTTCTTTTTGTTCGGTATAGGTGTCTGTGTAGGTCTTGCCGCCGAATTCAACCGTTGCGGTATAGACTATCTTGTCGGTTTCTTCGGACTTTGTGACGACAGCGTCAAGAGTCTGTGTATCGTCACCGTCCGTGCAGGTAAAGGCTGCCTTTGCGCTTGTGTGGTCGTCAGACCAGCTCCAGACGGGTTCGCCGTAGGAATGAATGTGCTTTTTATCTACTTTTACTTCAAAGTCCTTATAAACTTCTATATGCTCATCATATCCCTCAACGATATTTACAGCGATAACTCTTATTTTGTATGTTGCGGTAGTGACGGAGGTAAAAGAAGCGGTGTTGTTTTTGCTTTCATTTTGGAGAACCGTCCAGTTATTATCATAAGATTTCTTATAATATACGGTGTAGACGATATTGTTGCCGATACCGCCCTCCGCCGAGCAGTTTGCAATGATCGGTTCAGAGGTGTAACCGCTGTGTGAAGAAACGTTCGAGGTGTTGACAAGAGGATTATAAGCGATGACGGTGATGTCCTTGACCGCCGTGGCAGCAACCTGATCGTTTACCATATCGAAAGCTTCTACACGAACATCATACTGTCCTGCTGTCTTCGGCACAAAGTACATATTAGATGAGCGGCGTGACTTTTTCATGATGGTCGTCCATGTGTCAGAGGTCGAAGGCTTATAATAGATTGAGAATAAAATGTCGTTGGTGCTTGCGCCCATGCCGCCTTCGGCATTACAGTCCACGTAAACTCTTTCTCCGACCGGGTGGAATGTGTGATAAACTGAAGATGTGTTTTTGAAGGGATCGCCTACATTAACAACAAAAGTCTTTGTAGCTGTATAGCGTTTGCCATTTTCAAGGATATTGAAAGCCTCGACCTTAAAGGTATATTCTCCGGTTTTTTGTAAGGTGTTCAGGTTTTCCGGGATAAACTCAATAACTGAATTCTCGCTGTCGGTCTGTAAGGTATACCAGTAAGATGTTGGTTTATCGCCGGTTGTTGTGTATTTGACAGTATAGAATACCTCTCTGCTGAGGCCGTATTCAGAGAGACAATAAATTGTCACCTTGTCGCCCTTGCCGATCGTATCGGAAGAAGGCATGGAGAGGTTTTTCAGAGGAGTGATCGTGTCCGTATAGGTCTTGCCGTTAAACTCTACGGTTGCAGTATATGTCGTTTTGTCCGCAGTTTCGTTTTTGGTGATTGTCCCGCTGACGCTCTCCTTATTTCCGTTGTCGGTATCGGCAAACGTTGCATTTGCGCTGCCATAATCCTCAGCCCAATCCCAGACGGGTTCTCTGTAGGTGTGGAAATACTCATATTTATCGGTATAGGTTTTGCCGAGAAAAACAACTGTTGCCGTATATGTTTTCTTTTCGACAGTGTCGTTAATGCTTACATCAGCGTCAAGTGTCTCACTGTAATTGCAATCTTCACAGGTGAAGGTCGCTGTAGCAGCGGTATGGTCGGCGTACCATGTCCATTTTGGGTCGCCATAGCTGTGGATATGTCCGTATGTGTCTGAATATTCCCTGCCGTTGAATATAACACTTGCCGTATAGGTCACTTTACCCTGATCCGCTGTCTTGACGACTGTTGCTTCAACAGTCTCAGTGTTATGACACTTGTTAATGGTGCAGGTAAATGTTGCCGTTGCCTTGCTGTGATCCGCAGACCATGTCCATACAGGCGCACCGTAGGTGTGCGGCTTGCTGCTGAACTGTGCTTTATAGGTTGCGTTTCCTGTTACTTTGGATATTTCAGGTGTCCATCCGCTGAATGTATAATCATACTGTCCATCAGATTCCTTTACGGGTTCTTTACCGTTATATTCGGGAACCGTGCCAAGGGAAACATTTTCGTCCGTTTCAAGCACTTCGTCACCGTTCATCCATGTTACAGTGAAGGTGGTTTTTAAGGCAGGAGTCAGGGTTTTGCCGTTGATGGAGGAATTGTTTGAAACCTCGCCGATGGAAAAAATATCGCTGCCGTCAGTGAAATTCTTTTCAAGTGTGACGTTACCGGCATAGCTGCCCACTGTGATACTGTCGGTCTGATTTTTCCAGCTGAGCCTGATATCAGCACTTCTTGGGTTGTCGCCGCCGGTACCGTGTCCCATTCTTCCGCTTACGCTGATATTACCGCCGTTGATGGTAATATCGGCACTTCCTCTTGCGCCGGCGCCGATGCCGGCTCCGAATTCGCTGGCTGTCGCATTGACCGTACCACCGTTGATAACGATTTTAGCAGTACCTGTGTGTCTTTGTCCGCCGCCGATGCCGTCTCCGGCATAATTGCCTTTGGCAATGACCGTGCCACCGTTGATGG
>CACXGH010000151.1 GCA_902767175.1 uncultured Ruminococcus sp. | reverse complement strand
TTTGGGGCGTTGCAGACAGAACAGACTACGACCTTACACAGCACATCAACACAAGCGGCAAGGCTCTTGAGTATTTTGATCCTCAGACAAACGAGAAGTATATTCCCTATGTTATCGAGCCTTCTCTCGGTGTTGAGCGTCTCTTCCTTGCTATTATGGTTGAGGCTTATGACGAGGAACAGATAGACGAAAAGGATACAAGAGTAGTTCTTCATCTGCACCCGGCACTTGCACCCTTTAAAGCTGCTGTTCTGCCGCTTTCAAAGAAGCTTTCGGAAAAAGCTGACGAAGTATACACCATGCTTTCAAAGAGCTTTATGACAGAATTCGACGATGCAGGCTCTATAGGCAAGCGTTACCGCCGTCAGGACGAGATCGGCACTCCCTTCTGCATCACCTATGACTTTGACAGTGTTGAGGACGGCTGTGTTACGGTTCGTGACCGTGATACAATGCAGCAGGAGCGTGTCGCTATTGACAAGCTCGTTGAATATATCAACAACAAAATAGCATTCTGATATAATAAATCGGCTGCCGCTTTCTGATGTGACTGCGGCAGCCTTCTTTTTTACAGCAATCAGTATTATTGCATAAGCAGCAACAGCTCTTATGCCTCATAATACCAAATATCGTACTAAAATTGCTGATTTAGTATCATAAGAGTTGACACTGTTTTTGTTCAAGTGTATAATAAAACAATAATAGGCATTTTATACTATAAATTGATATAACAAAAGGAAAAGAGGCAAAAAAATGAAAAGATTATCAGCAGTTATTATTTCCGCACTTATATGCACCTGCTTTTTCACAGGCTGCAGCGGAAGCAATTCAAAGGAACAGAGCAGTACGGCAGCAAGCACGGATATTTCCGTAAAATCAGACGCCGAAACATCAGCAGATGAAACAGGCGGCAGTACTTCTGAAAGTACTGCCGATAACAGTTCGGCACAGGGCAGCAGCACCGAAACTCCCTCAGCAGATGACAATCCGAAAGAGGAGCCGTCTTCGGAAGACATCACAAACAAGAATTATAGAGAGCTTGATGCCGATTACACCATTGAGAACGGTATTATAGTAGTTAATCAGGACGGTCATTACAGAGCAATGGAGCTTTTCGGCGAAGGCAGCGGAGACGCTTATGTTGACTCTCTTAACACGCTTCGCAGCAAGCTCGACAGCAATATCAGAATCTATTCTATGATAGCTCCCCTTGCTTCTGAATTCTATCTGCCTGCTAACTACTCTGAGTACTCCTCAGACCAGAAGGCATATATTGACGATATTACTTCAAGACTCGACAGCGGAATCACAACAGTAGATGTCGTCACACCTCTTAGCCGGCACACAGCAGAGCCTATCTACTGCCGTACCGATCACCATTGGATGCCCCTTGGCGCCTATTATGCATCACAGGCACTTGCCAATTCTGCAGGAGTTGAATTTAATGATTTAAGCACCTATGAGCCTGTCACAATTGAAAATTTTGTAGGTACTATGTACGCATTCACAGAAGGTGATATACGCATCAAGAATGATCCGGAGGACTTTACATACTATAAATCATCAAACTATCCCAACGTCAAGACCGATTTCTATGATACAAGCTTCAATTACGACTATACAGGCTCCTACTACAAGGAGGTCGGTGATCCTCAGTCAAACGCATATCTGACCTTTTTCGGCGGTGACGAACAGATCGTAAAGATCCGTTCGGACGTAAAGAACGGCAGAAAGCTTCTCATAGTCAAGGACAGCTACGGAAATGCTGTCCCCGGCTACCTTATGCAGTCATTTGAAGAAATATACATCATAGATATGAGATACTTTAATCTGAACCTTGTCGATTTCATACAGCAGCTGGGCATTACAGACGTATCATTTACGATGTGTATTTACTCTGCCTTCGGAGAAAATGCATATAATCTGCCCGATATGATAAGCAATAATGAGGGACAGACTATTGTGGATAATTACGACAGTGAAAACTGAGCCGGAATGCAATTTTTAAAATCATATCCTGCATTTATCATTGACACAAAAAGCATTTAGAGATATAATATCATTGTTAAAATTGTTTGAAAGGAAGTCCTTATAATGGATAAGAAAAACATTGATTGGTCAGGTCTCGGCTTTGGCTACATCAAAACCGACAAGAGATATGTTTCAAACTATGCATACGGTGCATGGGATGAGGGTGCTCTTATTGATGACGACATGATCACCATGAGCGAATGTGCCTGCGTTTTACAGTATTCACAGAGCGTATTCGAGGGTCTTAAGGCATATACCACAGAGAAGGGACAGACAGTAGTATTCCGTCCCGATCTTAACGCTGAAAGAATGGCAAGCTCTGCACTGAGAATGGAAATGCCTGTATTCCCCGAGGATAAATTTATAGATGCCGTTGAGCAGGTCGTTCGTGCAAACAAGGCTTTTGTTCCTCCTTACGGCACAGGCGCCACACTTTATCTGCGCCCCTTCATGTTCGGAAGCAACCCCGTTATCGGTGTCAAGCCTGCTGATGAATTCCAATTCAGAATTTTCGCTACTCCCGTTGGCCCTTACTTCAAGGGCGGCGCTAAGCCTATCACTATCAAGGTAAGTGACCTTGACAGAGCTGCACCTCACGGAACAGGCTACATCAAGGCAGGTCTCAACTATGCAATGAGCCTTCATGCTATCGTTACTGCTCATAAAGAGGGCTTTGACGAGAATATGTATCTTGATGCTGCTACAAGAACAAAGGTCGAGGAGACAGGCGGAGCTAACTTCCTCTTCGTAACAAAGGACAACAAAGTAGTTACACCGAAGTCAAACAGCATTCTCCCCTCTATCACAAGACGTTCACTCATGACAGTTGCCAAGGAATATCTCGGACTTGAGGTAGAGGAGCGTGAAGTATTCTTTGACGAGGTCAAGGATTTTGCAGAGTGCGGTCTTTGCGGTACTGCTGCAGTTATCTCACCTGTCGGCAAGATCAACGACCACGGCAAGGAGATCTGCTTCCCCGCCGGCATGGAAAAGATGGGTCCTGTCACCCAGAAGCTCTATGATACACTCACAGGCATACAGATGGGTCGTATAGAGGATCGCTTCGGCTGGGTAAGAGTTATCGACTGATAAAACTCAATATAAAAATAGGGCTGCCGCAGTTATTCTGCGGCAGCTTTTTTTATTTGTATTATGCAGCTCCTCTCCTGCTGATACTAATATCAGATAGAAGGGGCGACAAAGATTTGAGCGGAAAATTTCGCAGAACAAGGCGGCGGA
>CACXGH010000150.1 GCA_902767175.1 uncultured Ruminococcus sp. | reverse complement strand
TCCCGGTATTTCGGAATAATTTAGCCTCCCTCAAAAAAAGGCACAAAAAAATAACCTCTGATGAGGTAAATATACTATACCACATCAAAGGTCGTTTGTCAATAATAATTTTACATTTTTATTGTATTAAAGCCGTTTACATTGCTGTTTTCATCATTTTCTGCGTTCATTCATCGCATTGAGAGTCTCAGCCATATACTTTTTTGGCTTCCTGGGTTTCTCAGCCTTGAGCTTCTTTCCCCTGAGTTTTCTTGCCGCATCGGCTATCTTCTTCTGCTCCTTGGTAAAGGTCGCTGTAAGCTTTTCATATTTCTCGTCATTATCTACACTATTGAGAAGAATATAGGTAATAACGCCTTTTACATCAAGGTCTCCTGCATCGTAAAGCTCACTGAGAGCCTTGGAAAGCTTTTCAAGGTTTTTATCTCCCTCTTTTTCCGCATATGCCTTGAATCTCGGGACTATTTTCTCATCAGCGAATGTAATTCCTCTGAATGACTCATAGTGTGCCTTTTCAAATGCCACATCGTCACGAAGCTCGGGAAAGAACGCTATCATTCTGTTTGCAAAAAACAGCGGATCACAGTTCTGCTCACCGTTTTCCTTTTTACTCTTTTTCTTCTGCTGAACAGCCGTCTGCCTGGGTCCTCTGATCGTCTCGGCAAAATCATCACCGATATTTTCAGCTTCTCTTGCCGTATCGACTTCTTCATCAAAAAGCCATGTAGCAACCGTTTTCCATGCATTGTCAGGCTCTCCGTCCACAACGGAGCATGAGCGAAGAACTATTCTCTTTTTGTCCATGTAGTATACTATACTGTAAGCCACATCGCCCTTATAAAGTACCGTCTTTTCATTATCCGTATCTGCAACGGGATACTTTTCATAGCCCTTGGAAACAAGGACGTTATCCACCTTTGCGGTGATTATATCAAGTGCTTTTGAAATTTCCATAATAACCTCTCCGTATCAGCTTTTTCAATGTTGACACCTTAGTATAACATTTATTTCCGGGAATTTCAACCGCATATTGACATTTTTGCACCCTGATATCTGAAAAGCAGTCTTCATACCGCCTGTTTTGTGTCAGCATTTTTCGCCGGACTGTACAAAAACTGCAGTCCGCCTTTCGGCTGTCATGGTTTTTAGTGCGGAACGGCGGAAAAATTGCAGGCAGGACAGGTACTGAGCCGTAAGGTGCTATTTATTCAGCGGTTCCTTAAGCAAATATATCCCTTACGCTGTCAAAAAGCTCACCCGCAACGCCTATCGCCTTTGCGGTTTTCTTTTTATATTTCTTATTGTCTCCCATCATTACTGACCCTGCAAAGCCTACAAGCATTCCTGCCGCAAGTCCTGCGCCTACACCTTTTATTACACTTAAAGTATTTCTTGCCATAACATATATCCTCCATATCCTTATTGCTGCTTTTATACTGAACATTGCTCTTACCTCTTCTGTTAAGTCAGGCTCTTTAATATTTTTTGACTGACAAAGAAAATTATGCAGATTTCAGCATTAAAACAATTCGTTATTTTGTACAATTATCAAAATTAAATATTGTCTGTATTGTATATGTAACTGTATTTTTAAAAAAATTGGAAAAAAATGTCTTTTTTATTTGACAAACCCAAAAAATGCGGTTATAATCATGACAAGTACGAACGGTATGTATCTGTACTTCAGACATATTAGATGTATAAATTTTTAGAAACGAGGTAATGTTATTATGGCTACTAAGAAGAAGACAGCTGCAGAGACAGAAGTAAAGGAAGTTAAGACAGAAGCTAAGGCTGCAAAGACAACAGCAAAGACAACTAAGGCCGCTAAGGCTAAGGAAGCAGCTGTTACAGTTGAGTTCCAGTTCCAGGGTAAGAACACTGCTGTAAACGATCTCGTTGAGGCTGTCAAGGCTGCTTATAAGGCTGACGGCAACGAGGACGCTGTTGAGACAGTTGCTCTCTACATCCAGCCTGAGAACGGTGTTGCTTACTATGTTGTAAACGGCAAGAGCGAGGGCAAGTGCGTAGCTCTCTGATTTATGACCGTTTCATTATGTCGGGTAAAGCATGACCGGACAATTTTAAATGCACTAAGCTCCGATACAATATGTATCGGAGCTTTTTGTTTTGCACTTTGCAGTTTTTATATTTCTAAACGTCTGTCTGCTGTTTTGAAGCTCTGCAGTATGCAGTTTTGTTTCATATATTAACAGGAGCCAATAAATAAATCACACCTTACGGCTCATCACCTGTATTGCCTGCCCTTTTCCGCCTCCTGCACAAAATTCCTTGACGAACGACAGTCAGCCTGCGGTCTTTTTCACAGCCTGACAAAAATTGCTGATGCAGTACAGGCACCGGATCTGATCAGCACTTGCTCTATTTTCTTTTGAAAGATTATCCTGATAAGAAAATCAAAGCCTGATCATTTCTTTGATTCGTGATTATAACAAGCGTCGATGTCCCCCGAGTCTCGCCTGCCGGCTCGGTCGGTGCTTCTGCCTTCGGCAGAGGTGTCCACCGGACACCCG
>CACXGH010000149.1 GCA_902767175.1 uncultured Ruminococcus sp. | reverse complement strand
TGTCCGGTGGACACCTCTGCCGAAGGCAGAAGCACCGACCGAGCCGGCAGGCGAGACTCGGGGGACATCGACGCTTGTTATAAAACAGAAAACAATGTTTCACATGAAACATTGTTTTTATCAGAAAGCCTGCCGAGACGACAGACAGGAAGGTGAAAAAATGATATCGGTGCTGCTGATCAAAAAATGCTGTACAATAGAACAGAAATGTATTATAATATGAAGGAAAAAAGAAAGAAGAAGGGCAGAAAAATGAAGTTTAACGCAGGAGAATTTGACATAGCTGTAATAGGTGCAGGTCATGCAGGAATAGAAGCAGGTCTTGCAGGTGCAAGGCTTGGCTGTAAAACTGCGGTGTTCACGATAAATATGGACGCTGTCGGAAACTGTCCATGCAATCCGTCTATAGGCGGAACAGCAAAGGGACATCTTGTACGGGAAATAGATGCCCTTGGCGGAGAAATGGGAAAGGCTGCTGATGAATGCTTCCTGCAGATGAGAATGCTCAACCGGGGCAAAGGTCCTGCCGTGCATTCACTCAGAGCACAGATAGACAGACGGGCATACAGTACACGAATGAAGCATACTCTTGAGCTGCAGGATAAGCTTGAGCTTCATCAGGCGGAAATAACCGACCTTGAAAGAACAAATGACGGCAAGTGGCTGCTTACAACAAGACTTGAAGCACAGTATACTGCAAAGGCTGTAATTCTTGCCACAGGCACATATTTAGGCGGAAGGATATATGTAGGCGATGTATCCTATGAAAGCGGCCCTGACGGAATGTTCCCTTCAAAATATCTTCCCGATGCACTTGAAAAGCTCGGAATGTCAATAAGACGCTTTAAGACAGGCACGCCTGCAAGAGTACTGAAATCAAGCATTGATTTTACCGACCTTGAAGAACAGTGCGGAGACGAACCTGTTGTCCCCTTTTCATATGATACCGAAAAACCCGGAGAAAACAAAGTAAAGTGCCATATAAGCTGGACAAATGAAACAACAAAGCAGATAATACTTGACAATATACACCGCTCACCCATGTACAGCGGTAAAATCGAAGGAATAGGGCCGAGATACTGTCCGAGTCTTGAAGATAAAATAGTCAGATTTTCTGACAAAAAACGACATCAGCTTTTTATAGAGCCTTGCGGACTTGATACAGAAGAAATGTATCTGCAGGGAATGTCATCTTCCCTGCCAGAAGATGTTCAGCTTAAGTTCTATCATTCAATAAAGGGACTTGAGCATTGTGTTGTTATGAGACCTGCCTATGCTATAGAGTATTTTTGTGCCGACCCGATACAGATGTACAGTACGCTTGAATTCAAGAATCTTCCCGGTCTTTACGGAGCAGGACAATTCAACGGAAGCTCAGGCTATGAGGAAGCTGCTGCTCAGGGACTTATTGCAGGCATTAATGCCGCATTGAAGCTGAAAAACAAAGCTCCGCTCGTTCTTGACAGAGCAAGCTCATATATAGGAACTCTTATTGATGACCTTGTTACAAAGGGCTGTAACGACCCATACAGAATGATGACCTCACGCAGTGAGTACAGACTTATTCTCAGACAGGATAACGCAGATACAAGACTTACTCCAAAAGGCAGAGAGATAGGTCTCATAGATGACAGGCGCTGGGAACGCTTTACAAAAAAACAAGAGCTAATAAAAACCGAGCTTGAAAGAATAAAACACACTGTACTCTCCCCCACCGGACAACTTAATGAAATACTGAGAAGCTGCAATACAACAGAGGTTACAACAGGTGTCAGACTTATTGACCTTCTGAAAAGACCGGAGCTTAACTATGAAATGCTTTCTGCTGTTGATACAACCCGCCCCGACATAGACCCGAATATTTTTGAACAGGTCGAGGTGGAAATAAAATATGAAGGATATATAAAGAGGCAGCTAATTATAATCGAGCAGGTAAGAAAACTTGAGAAAAAACTTCTTCCCCCCGATACCGACTATACAAAAATAGAAGGTCTGCGCCTTGAAGCAAGAGAAAAGCTTAATAAAGTGCGTCCTGAAAATATAGGACAGGCAAGCAGAATATCAGGCGTCAGCCCTGCTGATATATCGGTGCTGGTAATATATCTCGCTTCACTGAAAAACAGAACGGAGGAATAATGCGAATGATTCGTAATATCCTTGAAAAATGGTGTAAGGAAAATGAAATATCAATAACAAACGAGCAGTTTTCAGCTTTTGAAAAATACGCAGAGCTGCTGAAGGAATGGAACGAAAAAATGAATCTTACGGCTATTATAGAGGATAGAGAAATAGCCGTAAAGCATTTTATTGACAGCATGACGGTATTGAAGCTTGTTGATATCAAACACTCATCTTCTCTTATAGATATCGGAACAGGCGCAGGCTTTCCGGGTATTCCTCTAAAAATAATGAGACCGGATATAAAGCTTACCCTGCTTGACAGCCTTAACAAAAGGCTTATCTTTCTCGATGAGGTATGCCGGTGTCTGAACATAAAAGCAGAGATGATACACGCAAGAGCAGAGGAATACAGCCGTAAGCCCGAATACCGTGAGCATTTTGATTATGCCGTATCAAGGGCTGTTGCAAATCTTCCCTCTCTTTGCGAATACTGTATGCCATATGTCAGACTTGGCGGAGAATTCATCTCGATGAAAGGCCCTGACGGTGAGGAGGAATTAAAATCAGCCGGAAATGCCGTTAAGGTACTCGGAGGAAAAGTAAACTCTGTAAAAAGTATGGAGCTTCCCGACTCTCAGTCAAGAACTATAATAATTATTTCCAAGGTTGAGCATACACCTTCTGCATATCCACGCAGAGGAGTAAAAATTTCAAAGCAGCCGTTATAACAAGCGTCGATGTCCCCCGAGTCTCGCCTGCCGGCTCGGTCGGTGCTTCTGCCTTCGGCAGAGGTGTCCACCGGACACCCG
>CACXGH010000148.1 GCA_902767175.1 uncultured Ruminococcus sp. | reverse complement strand
CTTTATCCGAACGATAACAGCTATGAAGGAAAGGTACTCAGACTCAAGCAGCAGTACTTCTTCTCATCCGCATCTCTCCAGGATATCCTCAAGAGATATAAATCAAAATACGGAACTGATCTGTCACACTTCGCTGATGAGACAGCTATCCAGCTCAATGATACACACCCGACAATTTCTATCCCTGAGTTCGTAAGACTTCTTACAAACGAAGGCTGCGACTTCGACTGGGCACTTGACGTTGCACGCAAGACCTTCTCCTACACTAACCACACCGTAATGCAGGAAGCTCTTGAAAAGTGGGATATCAAGCTCATGAAGAGCGTAATTCCGGATGTTTACGATATCATCGTAAAGATCAACGACAAGCTTATGGCTGAGCTGAAGGAAAAGAAGGTCGCTAAGGAAGATATCGAAAATATGCAGATCGTAGACGGTCACCGCGTACATATGGCAAGAATGGCTACTTATATCTCCACATATGTAAACGGCGTTGCTGCTATCCATACAGAGATACTCAAGGCTGATACACTCAAAGAGTGGTATGCACTTTATCCGGAGCGTTTCCAGAACAAGACAAACGGTGTTACACAGCGCCGCTGGCTCGGTCTTTGCAACCCCGAGCTTTCCGAGTTCATTACTGACCTCATCGGCAACAAGTGGCTGCGCAACCTTGACGAGCTCAAGAAGCTTGAAAAGCACCTCACTCAGGAGAATATCGACAAGTTCAGCGGTATCAAGTATCAGAAGAAGAAGGAGCTTTCCGAGTTCATCCAGAAGCATGAGGGTCTCTGGATCGATCCTGATTTCTTCTTCGATATCCAGGTAAAGCGTCTGCATGAGTATAAGAGACAGCTCATGAATGCATTCTCTATCATGGCTATCTACTTCCGTCTGAAGGAAGGCAAGCTCCCGAACTTCACCCCGACAGCATTCATCTTCGGTGCAAAGGCTGCTCCCGGTTATGCAAGAGCTAAGGCTATCATCAAGTTTATAAACGAGATCGCTAACCTCATCAACAACGATCCCGAGGTCAACAACAGAATGAAGGTTGTATTCGTATCCAACTACAATGTTTCCTATGCTGAGAAGATCATTCCTGCTGCCGATATCCATGAGCAGATCTCAACCGCAGGTACAGAGGCTTCCGGTACAAGTAACATGAAGTTCATGATCAACGGTGCTGTTACTATAGGTACATGGGACGGTGCAAACATAGAGATCGCTCAGCAGGCAGGCATCGAGAACGAGTACATCTTTGGTGCAAGAGTTGAAGAGATCAACGAGATCAAGGACAGCTATGATCCTAAGAAGATCTATGAGTCTAACCCTGAGATCAAGAGAGTTATAGATACACTTATCGACGGTCGTTTCTCAGACGGCGGCAAGACAGGCGAAGGTTCATTCAAGGAGCTGCATGATTCTCTGCTTGAGGGTGCAAGCTGGCATCAGGCTGACCACTACTTCATACTCAGAGACCTGCCCGAGTATATCGAGACCAAGATTCAGGTCAACAACGATTATAAGGACAGAAGAGCATTTGCAAGAAAGTGTCTCATGAACACAGCTAATTCCGGTCAGTTCTCAAGTGACCGTACTATCCTCCAGTATGCTACAGAGCTTTGGAAGGTAAAATAATTCCTAAGCAGCAAACCGGACACTAAAAGAGCCGCCGCATCGGAATGCGGCGGCTTTTATATATGTTTTGCAATAATATTAAGCCGATGAAGGATTTGCTTTTCCTTCATCGGCTTATTTTCAGGTCAAATCAAACGGCTTATCCTTTTTTGTGCTGAGCCATAAGGCGTGATTTATTCAGCGGTTTCTTAAGTAAGTGCGTTGTTCATGCCTTGTTATATATCGTTATTGCTTCAGTTCGGCAGATCTATGATATTCTCGATCTCTTTCATCAGATCGGAGTACGATTCGTTATCTTTAAGCGCATTGTATGCTCTTTCGAGAAGCAGTTCAAGATAGCACCGTTCTCTTTGTGTAATGATTACCGAACCGGTGAGAAGATCACATGAAGCTCTCAGACACACTATGTTGTCATCAAATCCCTTAATGGAAAAATCACTGCCGAGCTTGTTATACTTTTTAAGGATAACAACTGACTCGTTCAGCTGTTCAAGCTCCATTTTTTCTTTGGCTTTCCATTTTGTTTCTATAGGATCCTCACCGTCTGCTACCTTTTCCCGATAATACTGTGCCTGTTTATCGCTAAGTTCTTCTTGGATTTTATTACGGACAGTCTCTTTATCTTTGGGCAGGGCTATTTCGCCGGGTGCCGAGCTTTCAGCCGCCTGAGAAACCTCAGAAACGGGAGCTTCTGACGTGTCGCTGTTTTTGTTATTGTTCGCCGTAATTGCCGCTGCGCTTATTGCGGCGGTCGCCGCAAGTACGCCTGCCGTGCCTATGATAACTGCGAGTATGGACTTTTTCATAAAAATCATCCTTTCGTGCGCAGATCTGTTATGTCAGTTTTTCTTTTAATATCTATTACAATATCAGTAGGGCAGGCTAATAGTATTCGCTATTTCTTTTGCGAGATCTTCTGTCCCTTCGTGCCACTCAAGCGCACGGTAGCCTCTTTCAAGGAACATTTCCACAACTACCCGATCTCTTACGGTAATGTTTTCTGAACTGTTAAGCAGATCGCATGCGGCTTTTAAACACACCAAATTATCGTTTATGCCTTCAAAGGTGAAGTTGTTGTCGAGCCTGTTATGTTTTTTCAGAATGTCTGCGGCTTCATTTGCCTGTTCTACTTCCATTTGTACGTCAGCGTCAAAAGCTGCGTTCCGTGCATCTTTACCGTCAGCTATCATTTGCTGACGTAATTTATCCTGCTTTTCACTATATTCGCTGATGATCTCGGAGCGTATGGCTTCCTTATCTTCGGGCAGGGCTAATTCGATAGCACTTGATATCTCAGAAATCTCTGCCCCGGAAGCTTCGGTGGTGTCATTGTTTTTGTTATTATTTGCCGAAATTGCCACCACACTTATTGCAGCGGTCGCCGCAAGAACACCTGCCGTGCCTATGATAACTGCGAGTATGGACTTTTTCATAAAGATCACCCTTTCGTGCGTTAAACCATTTTGTAAAATCTAAACCTATAATTGGAACTGTTATATTCTGAACAAATATACAATAATCTTCTCTCTAGCGTATTTGCGGAATGATATGTCATTTTAAAAGTATTTTTATTGCTTGAATCCGTTACATCAGTTACATACATTGTATGAAAACCTATGAAGTCAGACCAAAACGAGTCATGTTTAAGTATTTGTACAACGTCTCCTTTTCCATACGCTGTGGCTGTAGCAGAGTTGTTGTTGATTATTTGCTGTGGGGTAAAGGTATCATGCGTAGCGTAATCAGACCAGTAATAGCCAAACTTCTTAGCGCTGATCCATGGACTTGGATCAGATAGCTCCCATGTATGATCAAGCTGAGTGCTGTTCTGAGGAGCTATATAAGTAGTGTTCTTTTTATACACATACCAGTTTGCGTTATACCTCTTTCCTCCGGCAGCCAAGCATTGCGATACAAAATTTGCACAATCGTTACCGCTGTTATTAAAATTACTCAGATTGGGATAAGTAACCAAATAGTTGTCGTAATTAGCCATTGCATATCGTATCCCTTCGGATTTATAATACGCGGGAGAATAGATCTCAAAAAGCCACTCATCGTTATGAGTGCCGTTATAGGTCATTTGGTAAACATTTGCGCCTTCATCAAAAACAGGGGCTTGCACCGTCATACCGCCGATATAATTGCTTGCGTTTGACAGTACCTTGCATGTATAGTCGGTTTTTCTTTCGATTGAAAAACGCTGGGTAACAGAATTTGTAAAGGTCGAAATGTAAATATTCAGTCCGTTGGCACCGCTTGAACCAGCAACAGTCAACGCTTTGGTATTATCAAGCGCTGATACTATTTTGTACATTCCTCCGCCAAGATATACAGCTTTCCATCTCTGACTTGAATTGCCGGAATATTTGTTTTGGATAACATTTGTTCCGTTTGCTGTGCTGCCGTTGTAAAGATCAAGATACTGACCGCTCATTACATTTTTATATTGTAGGTCAGATAATCCTGTATATACGGGTCTATTGCGGCTGAAACGGTAATATTAGATATGCACAGTGATGAGAGCATCAATACTAACGACAAAACAAGACACAACTTACGGTAAAATTTTTTCGTACTCTTTTTCAAAGTTCAGCACCTCCTTTAATGATGCAGGTGTGAGCCTTCTGAAAATATAGTATTTAATAATATGGGTAATTACCCGTCTGTCAAAGGCTCACGTTATTTGTGGGCGGACGGTATTTTTTTCGTTGGTTATCACCTCACTTGATATAAAGGCTATTGTGGATATTCTTGTTATTTTTTATGATACTACATTTTATGTGAAGATTCAAGCGGTTTTATGCAAATATTTGTGTTAATACTGCTGCTTTGTTTAGTGCAATTTTTAATTTAAACTTTTTCGATACTTTGTGCGATCAGATACGGTAAGCCGTTTTGTAATATATTATCCTGCATTTTCTCGCCTCCTTTATATATTTAGTACCGTTTTGGTCGGAATTGTTACACATTATAAAAAATATTTTGTATATTTACGGCGGTAACTCGTGATTGTTTTGCTGAAATGGACGATTCACGGTGCGAAAAAGGATTTGCAATAGGCACCTATTTCTTTATTCAATAAAACCGCCCATAAGCGCACCGGCGGCGTGTCGCCGCACCCGATTTGCGTTGACAGAAATGCAAATCGGCAGTTAACTGACCGCGCCGAGAGTTCTTTACTCAATAAAACAGGCACGGTAGACAGAAGAATGCCATACCTTAATTCTTTTGTCAGCCAGCCCGAAAACAGCCTTTTGGCTGCGTGGGCGGTAAGCGCAGAATAGCGGCACCGTGTGCCGCGGCGATGAGGTATCCTTTGACGATGACAGAGTGAGCATATGCGAACGACAGCGCGAATCGACAGCGGAGGCACTCCGCCGGTCACGCACTTGAAAAACAGGATATAATGTGATACAATAAAAATAAGATAACGATAAAAGGACGGTAAAGGCGTTGACGGAGAGTGAATTTCAGGAGTTTATCATAACAATGGGATATCGCTACAATGAAAAAGCGAAAACGGCTTTCAATACATTTTTGGGCTTTCATAGTCTGATAAGCTTTGGAGACAGCGAAGGAAAATATGTGCTCAGACTTGACTGCACGGCTAAAAGCTTTGATGATATGTCAGGTGTGATGGAGTCTCTTACGGAATTTCATGATGAGCATAAGGAGTATGTGATAAGATACGGATTCAAGAGAAATCATATTATCATAGAGATGAAAAAGACCATAGATTCCGATATCGACAAGGAACAGCTAAAGGCACTTGTACATCTTATTACGGTAATGTGCAAGAGCGAAAGGCTTGCACCCTTGTGCAGGGTATGTTCAAGACAAAGAAAAACAGGTGTGTATGTTGTCGGCAGTGAAATGATGCCTATATGCGATGCCTGTGTCAGCAGAAAAAGAAGGCTTTACGAAAAGAGAAGAGACCTGTTTGAAAAAAAACAACAGCATATGTTCAGCGGTATTATTGGCGCGCTTTTCGGTGCTTCTCTTGGAGCAATGCTGAATATACTGATGTATCAGATCTGTCCTGTCAGAGGAATATGGAGCATTTTTATTGTTGTGCTATGCTTCTGCGGTTTTGTCGCAACGGGCAAAAGAGCTACCAAAAAAAGCGGCATTATCTGTGCGGCTGTTTCCGTGGTGTTTTTTCTTGCGTCGGAATATGTCGCTATGGTGCTTGAAACGGCTATCGGTATTGAAAGAGACGGCGGCGGTATAGTTGTATCTGAGTCTATAGATATTACTAATTCGGTGCTCGGGGATATGTCCGGGATTTCGGCTGTTATTCCCGAATTGGTTATAGGAATAATTGTGATATTGGCAACGGGCTTTGCGTATTTCCTCAAGAGAATGCTTACAAGACCGATGAAAATATCAAAAAACCTTTTATAACAAGCGTCGATGTCCCCCGAGTCTCGCCTGCCGGCTCGGTCGGTGCTTCTGCCTTCGGCAGAGGTGTCCACCGGACACCCG
>CACXGH010000147.1 GCA_902767175.1 uncultured Ruminococcus sp. | reverse complement strand
TCCTGCGGGCGTCGGTGGGGGATTTTAACCCGCCACCGACGGACGTATGGCACCCGCCGCCTATAGAGGGTGCGGGTGTCCGGTGGGCACCTCTGCCGAAGGCAGAAGCACCGACCGAGCCGGCAGGCGAGACTCGGGGGACATCGACGCTTGTTATTACCTGTCTGCGGCTTTTCGAACAAGGGCGGCGAGCAGTCCGAAAAACATCGCTGCCGCTATGCCTGCGGAGCAGGCACTCAGTCCGCCGCTGAATGCGCCCGGCCAGCCGCTTTCTCCGACAGCTTCTTCTACACCTTTAGCTAAAGAATACCCGAAGCCCGTCAGAGGTACGGCAGCTCCTGCTCCCGCAAAATTGATGATCGGCTCATATAGTCCGACCGCTGTGAGAATTACGCCTATTGTTACATATGCCGTGAGAATTCTTGCAGGTGTCAGCTTTGTTTTGTCTATCAGTACCTGTGCCGCTGTGCACAATATGCCGCCTATAATAAATGAATAGATATACTGCGTTTTTATCACCACCGTTTCTTTTTATTATGTTTTCCCGAAACAGTGAGTTTTATTCCGGAAGTTCGGCGAACTATTGTTTTGCTAATTGCCGGTGAATGATAAAGTGAGTAAAAATCTCTGCAAAAAGCGCAAAAACGGCTATATATTTCCGATATATAACTTGCATTTTCTGAAAATATATTCTATAATAGTTAACATACAGTGGAGAAAGGTGCAACGAAGTGGTGCGTTTTGGGTGAAATATGGCACGATTTCGTAAAAATGGTGCAGCGATATGTTGATGGGCTCGTATCAACATAATATAGACCCTAAAGGTCGTGTTATAATGCCCGCTAAGTTCCGTGAGGAGCTTGGTGAGGTTTTCTATGCCACTAAGGGTACTGACGAGTCTATAATGGTACTCTCTGCCGAAGGCTGGGAGGAGCTTGGAAAAAGAATATGCTCACTTCCGTCAGGTCAGGCAAAGGATCTCCGCCGTTTTTTCTTTTCGAGTGCTGCTGAGCTTATTCCCGATAAACAGGGCAGAGTGCTTATCCCTCAGATGCTGAGAGATTACGCTCATCTTGATAAGGATATTATCATAATCGGTACGGGAAGCCGTGCCGAGATTTGGGATATTGCCCGCTGGAATAAGTATAACGATGATATTTCCGAAAGTCAAGTGCTTGAGATCATGAGTATGTACGAAATTTAGGACGGTGCGATATGGAATTTTCTCACAGACCTGTTCTGCCGGAAGAAACAATAGCTTCACTTGATATAAAGCCTGACGGTATATACCTTGACGGCACCGCAGGAGGCGGAGGACATTCCGCCGAGATACTCAGAAGACTCGATACGGGAATGCTTATCTGTATTGATAAGGATCCCGATGCAATAATGACACTGAATAAGCGTTTTTCCGGAAGTAAGAATGTAAGGATAGTAAGCTCGGATTATTCCGAAATGGATAAGGTGCTCACACAGCTCGGCATTGACGGGCTGGACGGCGTACTGCTTGATATTGGAGTTTCTTCCCACCAGCTTGACACTGCAAGCCGTGGGTTTTCTTATCATTATGACGCTCCGCTCGATATGAGAATGAGTCAGAGCGGAAAGACCGCCGCAGACCTTGTAAACGGTCTTTCCTATCAGGAGCTTGTCAGGATACTGTATTCCTACGGAGAGGAGAAATTCGCCAAAAACATTGCAAGAGCGATAGAGCGTGAAAGAGCCGCAGCGCCGATAACGACAACGGTGCAGCTTGCGGAGCTTGTAAAATCGGCATATCCTCCTGCAAAAAGACATGATAAACACCCTGCAAGAAAGACCTTTCAGGCACTGAGAATAGCCGTAAACGGCGAGCTTGACAAGCTTTCTGAGGGGCTTGACAAGGCATTTGCCGCACTGCGCACCGGAGGCAGGCTCTCTGTGATAACCTTCCATTCCCTTGAGGACAGGATAGTCAAGCAGAGAATGGCTTCATGGTGTCAGGGCTGTACCTGCCCCAAGGATTTTCCTGTATGTGTCTGCGGAAAGACACCTTCGGCAAAGCTTATACTGAGAAAGCCTGCCGAGGCTAAGGAGAAGGAGCTTGAGGAAAATCCCCGCAGCAGGAGCGCAAAGCTGAGATGCTGCGAAAAAATAAAGAATATACCCGATGGGGTTTAATATATAATTATAAAAAGGAGAGTAGCTGTTATGGCTGGAAATAAAAACAACGGACTTGCTTATGATCTTTCACTCTTTGAACCCGAAGCGGCAGCAAAGCCTTCGGGCGAAGAGCAGACATCAAAGACGAAGGCGGACAGCAAGGTAATAAGACTTGAGACAGAGGAGTTTTCGAGATCTCAGAGAAGAAAGAGAAACCCGATAGTTATACTCAGTGTGTCGCTGCTTACATTGGTATTTGCGGCAGTGTTCTCGCTGATAGTGTATAACTATGTGGTCATCAACGAGCTTAACGAGCAGATACTTGATGCAAACGGCGTTATTGCCAATCAGCAGAATCTCGAGGCGCAGTATCAGCTCAAGATAGACAGAAAGCTTACAGATCAGAAGGTACAGGAATATGCAGAGCAGAAGCTCGGCATGGTTCATGCCAACTCCGCACAGAAGCAGTTTGTATCACTTACCGACGGAGATAAGGGAGAGGTGCTCAGAGGGGACGGAAGACAGTCGTTCCTCGGAAATCTTGCAAAGGTTTTCCATATCTGATAAAAACGGATATCTTTGCAAATGACAAAAGCGTATATAATACATTTTTGTAAATAATCATATAATTACAAGGGTGGATGTAATGAAGGAGAATGCAGAGAGTATCTGCCGTCTCTTTTAGTGCAGACGCCCGATTTTGTCTATCGGGAAACAGTTCCCGACAGAAGGAAAAGGGAAAAGGAGTGAACGGGTTTGAGAAAGGGCGCATCGGTGAAGCTGTGGAACAGGTCCGTAATAGTAATGTTCCTTATAATTGTATTGGGTTTTGGTACGGTGGCTTCGAGACTTTTTATCCTGCAGACTGTCATGTCTGAGGAGCTGCAGCAGAAGGCTGTTGAACAGCAGCTTTCTGATACACCTCTTTCTGCCAAGAGAGGAAGTATATACGACTGCAACGGCAATATCCTCGCTCAGAGCGTTACGGTGTGGGATATAATACTTGAACCAAAGAATATCAAGACCGAACATCAGCAGATGGTCGTTGCCAGGGGTATGTCTGATATTCTCGGGGTAGATATTGAAGAAGTTCTGGAGCAGACAAAGCAGAACAACTACTATGAGGTCGTTAAGAGAAAGGTCGATACCGACCTTAAGGATAAGGTGCTTGAGTTCAAGACAAAGCTCGGAGAGGATTACGGAATAGGAAACTGTATCAGAGTAGTCGAAAACTATAAGCGCTACTACACTCATGATAATTTCCTCGCTGACGTTATCGGCTTTGTAGGCGGAGACAGTCAGGGTCTTGAGGGAATAGAGAGCCAATATGACGACTATCTTACAGGCAAGACAGGAAGGCTTGTAATAGCCAAGAATGCGGCAGGACAGGAAATGCCGTATGAATATGAGCAGAAGATAGATGCGATCGACGGATATAACCTGACGCTGACGATAGACGAGTATATCCAGAGCGTCATGGAAAAATATGTCCGTGAGACCATTTCCGAATTCAACGTCTCCAACAGAGGCTGTGCAATAATGATGAATGTAAAGACGGGTGCTATTCTGGGCTTTGCGTGTGAAGGCTCGTATAATCCGAATGACCCGTTTGAGATAGCCGATGAAAATGTAAGGAAGGAAATCGAAAAGCTCCCGAAGGATAAGCAGAGCGAGGCTACTTATAAAGCCCAGACGGCTCAGTGGAGAAACAAGGGCGTCAGCGATACCTATATCCCCGGCTCCGTTTTCAAAATGGTAACATCGTCTGCGGTTCTGTCGGAAGGACTTATTCATGAGGATACAAGGTTTGAATGTGCAGGCTCCTATATACCGTTTGACGGTGTAGGCCCTATAGACTGCTGGAAGGCGGCAGGCCACGGAACAGAGACGATAGAGGACGCTTTGTGCAATTCATGCAACCCTGCGTTTATGCAGATGGGCAAGCTTTTGGGCAGAGAAAAATTCTATGAATATTATGTAGCCTTCGGTATGTCCGAAAAAACAGGCATAGACCTGCCGGGTGAAAGCAGCGACTACTTCTTCAATCATGACGGAGTCTGCGGAATGGATCTTGCAGACCTTGCTGTTGCTTCATTCGGTCAGAACTTCAAGATAACACCTATACAGATGCTTTCTGCCTGCGGTGCAATTGCAAATAAAGGAAAGCTCATGACTCCTTATGTAGTGCAGAGCATTTCGGACGCAAGCGGAAATGTAGTAAAGACTACTGAGCCTAAGGTGCGCCGTCAGGCAATATCCGAGGACGTTGCGGCACAGGTAGGCACTATGATGCAGCATAATGTTATAAGCGGCGGCGGTACAAACGGTTATATAGCAGGCTACAGAATAGCGGGAAAGACGGGTACGTCGGAGAAGATCGTTGATGAGGACGGTAATCCTTCAAAGGATTATGTATGCTCATACTGCGGCTTTGCGCCTGCCGATGATCCTCAGGTAGCTCTGATATGCTATTTCGATACTCCCGATCCGGAGATAAACCATTCAGGTTCGGGTGTCGCAGGCCCGTGTTTCAGAAATATATTCAGTGAGGTGCTGCCCTATATCGGAATTGAAAGAGTATATTCCGGTGCGGAGCTTGACAACCTTGACACAACGGCAGGCGCTTATGTGGGTCTTTCCGTAAGAGAGGCTGAGACGGCGGCTACAAACGATAAGCTCAAGCCTGTTATTGTAGGAAACGGTGAGACCGTAACGGCTCAGAATCCTCCTTCATATACAACAATACCCAAAGACGGTACTGTGATTCTTTATACCGAGACCGAGACGGAGATAAAGCAGGTAAAAGTACCTGATTTTTCCGGAATGAGTCTGACGGAGGTAAGCAGAGTCGCTGCCGACAATAAACTGAATATAAGCATCAAAGGCTCGCTGTCCAATGAGGAGAGCAGCTATGCAAAGAGTCAGGATATAGCGGCGGATACGCTTGTTGACCCGTATACGGTAATAACCGTTACGTTCAATCAGGACAACAGTATAATGTAGCATATTATTTCAGTGACGGAAAGCATAGTAAAGACGGGAGGTGTCAGAACATGACCGGCAGAGAAAAGCTTGTAAAATGTTCAAGGCTGATACTGCTCAGATGCAGCAACTCGGAAAAGCTGTGCCGTATGATATCGGAGCTGCTGGGCTTCTGCGGCTATGAGGTGTCTGATGAAACAGGCGGCTTCAATTCCGACTTCACTGTATCTGACACTGTCAATACGGAAGATATTCCCGATGGGGTTATCCATGATACAGCGGTTTCTGACGGCTCCTGTAAAAGCATGGCTGAGCTTTCATCATTCAGAAGGATAGTTACAGGGTATTCCCCTGAATTGCAGACTGAGGGGGAGGGCGGACGGCTCTTTACCTATTCGGAGGATAACTGTCTGGCTGATCTGAACTGCAGGAATATCACCCGTGACGGTGATATGACTGTCATGGAGATACTCAGCGGAGGTATACTCAGTAAGATGAGACTTAAGAAAAGAAAGTATACCTGTGACGAAGCTGAGATATGTATTGCTGCGGCGATAGCTGCGGGAATACCGATAGCATCGGCAGTCGGTTTTTTTGAAGAAAACGGCTGATGTCATTTCCGTTTAAAAAGCGGCCGCTGTTTAAACGGAGCGTCTGCGGTGCAGGCAAAGGACAGAGATGAGTTTCTGTTCAAACGGGAAAAAAGAAAGGTGGAAAAGGTAAGATGACGGGAATGTGGACAGTTATTGCGGCGGTCGTTTCTTTCGCTGCCGCAGCTCTTTTCGGAATATGGCTCGTGCCGTTTCTGAAAAAGATACATTTCGGACAGACTATCAGAGAGGAAGGTCCGCAGTGGCATAATTCAAAGCAGGGAACTCCGATAATGGGCGGTTTTATGTTCATTGCCGCAAGTATAGTTGTAGGCACTGTCTGCATAATTATGTACCATGCGTTTGGTATACAGGAAACGCCGCTTATTTCCGCAAAGATATTTGCAGGAATGTTTATGGCGGCGGCATTCGGTGCGATAGGCTTCATTGACGACTATATAAAGGCGGTAAAGAAGAGAAATCTCGGACTTACCGCAGTACAGAAGCTGATACTGCAGTTCGTTGTGGCAATAGCGTACCTTGTTACCATTGCTCTTTTCGGAGGAAAGACGGAAACTTATATTCCTTTTTACGGAATGCTCGACATAGGCATTTTCTATTATCCGCTCTGTGCAATACTCATTGTAGGAGTTGTCAATGCGGCAAATCTTACTGACGGAATAGACGGACTTGACGGCTCTGTCACCTTCTTTATTTCGATATTCTTCATGCTGATAGCAAGCTATGTCAGCAGAATGGGAGTTTCTATAATGGCGGCAGCGCTTGCAGGAGGCTGTCTTGGCTTCCTTGTATGGAATTTCCACCCTGCAAAGGTGTTTATGGGAGATACAGGCTCGCTTTATTTAGGCGGTTATGTATGTGCCATGGCTTTTGCACTTGATATGCCTGTAATGCTGATACTGCTTGCGCTTGTATATATTCTTGAGATGTTCTCTGTAATATTGCAGGTCATATATTTCAAGCTCACAAAGGGCAAGAGACTGTTCAAGATGAGTCCGATACATCATCACTTTGAAATGTGCGGCTGGTCAGAGGTAAAGATAGTCGTAATGTTCAGTGTGTTTACCGTGATATGCGGTGCGCTGGCATTTATAATAGTAGTTAACGGAAATTACAGAATACCTGCTTTTTCCGCATAATGTTCGGCAGCCGCTTTTCAGCGGTTCAGTATTAAGAAAGGATGTGCCGTGCCGTGAGAATGGATTCTTCACCGGCAAGAAAGCTGCCTATGCCTTCTCCCTCTCCGGTAAGACCGCCGGAGAAAAGGCCTGAGGAAAGGTTCAGCCTTCCGAGAAGAGTAAAGAAACGCCGCAAGGTGTTTTCTATGCGTCTCGGACTTGATATGACATTTTTGTTTTTAGTAATAATTCTTCTGATAATCGGTCTGATAATGATGTTTTCGGCAAGCTATCCGTCAGCGTACGCATATAAGAACAACAGTGCCGCATATCTGATGAAGCAGAGCGTATTTGCTGCAGGCGGACTGTTTGTAATGATGCTTCTGTCATATTTTGACTATCATCATTTTCATAAGCTGGCATATATCGTCTTAGGCATTGCGTTAGTATCACTTGTCGTGGTGCTTATAATGCCCGGAAACGGCGGTGTAAAGCGCTGGATAGGAATAGGAGATATAACGATACAGGCATCTGAGATAGCAAAATTTGCCGTTATACTTTTCCTTGCACATTGGAACTCAAAGCATTTCAAGAAAATGGATACCTTCCTTTACGGAGTGCTGCCCTCGATAATACTTCTTGTGGTAATTTCCGTTCTGCTGATTCTTGAGCCTCATTATTCGGGTATAGTTATCATAGGACTGCTCATAGCCGCAATGATGTTTGTCAGCGGTGTAAAGATGAGGTATTTCGTTATAGCAATTGCGCTTATTGCTGCTGTTGTTGCCGTTCTTGCCGTTACAGGAATGCTGAGCTATGCTATGACAAGACTTCACGGCTGGGGACAGGCACTTCACCCTGAGACCGATGAGATGTATCAGCTTACCTATCAGACAAGAAACTCGCTTTATGCAATAGGCTCCGGAGGCTTCTGGGGTCAGGGACTCGGTCAGTCAAGACAGAAGTTCCTTTATATTCCTGAGGTGCAGAACGACTTTGTATTTGCTGTAGTATGTGAGGAGCTTGGATTTATCGGCGCACTTATTATACTTTGCATATTTGCCCTTCTTGTATGGAGAGGAATTACGATATCAATGCACGCAAGGGATAAGTTCGGCTCGCTGCTCGGAATGGGACTTTCAATACAGATAGGTCTGCAGGTGATACTGAATATAATGGTTATCACTGACTGGCTGCCGAATACAGGTATCAGCCTTCCGTTTTTCAGCTACGGCGGATCGTCACTGATAACGCTGCTGGCGCAAATGGGTATAATATTGTCGATATCAAGAACTTCAAATCTTGAAAGAGCATAAGAGGGTGTGTATTTATGAGGATAATTTTTGCAGGCGGAGGTACGGCAGGACATATAAATCCTGCACTTGCGATTGCAGGTTATGTAAAGGAGCGTCAGCCCGATGCGGAGATATTATATATCGGTGCAAAGGGCGGCATGGAGGAACGTCTTGTTCCGCAGGCAGGCTTTGAATTCAAGGGCATTACCGTTCAGGGCTTCAGCAGACAGATCTCCTTCAAGGCGCTTAAGAAGAATATTGTCACTGTGAAAAGGGCTGTTTCCGCAGGAAAGGAGTCCAAAAGAATAATAAAGGAGTTTAAGCCGGATATATGTATAGGTACGGGCGGATATGTAAGCGGACCGGTGCTGAGGGCAGCTGCTCAGCTTGGGATCCCTACTCTTATACATGAGCAGAACGCTTACCCCGGAGTCACCAATAAAATGCTGTCAAAGCACGCAGCAAGGGTAATGCTTGCAATGCCCGATGCGAGAGCGCATTTTAAGGGCAAGTGTCGTTTCGTGGATACGGGCAATCCCGTAAGAGGAGAGATACTTTCCCAGCAAAAGCAGGAGGCAAGAAAAAAGCTCGGACTTGATGAACGTCCGGTTATACTTTCGTTCGGCGGAAGTCTCGGAGCAAAGGTGATAAATGAGTCTCTGGCGGATATTATTGCAAGAAGCGGCAAGGACGGAAAGTATCAGCATATACACGCATACGGACAGTACGGTCATTGGTTCCCTGATCTTCTGAAAGAGAAGGGTGTTGACCTTGAAAATGCAAAGAACCTTGATATAAGGGAATACATAAACGATATGCCTGTTTGTCTTGCTGCTGCAGACCTGGTTATAGCAAGAGCAGGTGCGATAACACTAAGCGAGATCGAGGTAAAGGGCAAGCCTTCTATACTAATTCCATCGCCCAATGTTGCGGAAAACCATCAGTACCATAATGCAATGTCGCTTGTGAGACAGAATGCGGCGGTAATGATAGAGGAAAAAAATCTTACGCCCGAAAAGCTGACGGAGGAGATCGACAAGCTTGCGTCTGACCCGAAGAGGTTGGAGGAATATTCTGCAAATGCACAGAATATGGCTGTTTCTGACGCCTCAAAGAGAATTTATTCGGTTATTATAGAGGTGCTTTCAGCTCCCAAAAAGTAAGAAAAGCAAAGTAAAGGAAAGCAGGGAAGGAGGAAAACATGGGAAAGGATAAAAAAGGAGATAAGGCAGGAAAGCCGGTGCCGTCAAAGGTAAACGGCAAAAGCACGGGCAGGACAGGCAATCACCGTACAGACGGAAAAACGCACTCTAAAAAGCGGAAGCGAAGGAACAAAAACGAGATAAGTCTGAACGAAAACAGGAATTACGGAGACTCCTATAATTCTCCCGAAATGGTTGAGAAAGATGCGGAGAGCATTCTTGCAAGGTCCCGTCCGAGAGAAAGCAGTCTGCATTATCAGAGACCTCTGCCCCCTGCAAAAGCACCCATAAGCCCGTATAAAAGAAAGCTCAGGCGGATACTTTTTTACGGGATAACGCTTATTATTGTTCTCTCGGTATTTGCGGTATTGTCATTGACGGTTTTCTTCAAGATAGACGAGATAATCGTTGACGGCGAGACCCGTTACAATCAGGACGATATCATAAAAACGAGCAGGATAATTGCAGGAGAAAACCTGATAATGTGCAATACCTCAACGGGTGAAAAGGATATCTGGAAGGAATACCCTTTCATTGAGGACGTTCATATAGAGAAGAAGCTTGTAAACAGAATTATTATCCATGTGAGGGAGGCTGTTCCTACCTCTGTAATAGAGAGCGAGGGAAGCTATGTCCTGCTGAGCGAAAGCGGCAAGATAATAGATATATCGCCGAAACAGCAGTATGACGTTCCTATCATTATAGGTGCGAAGCTTTCTGACCCTCAGCTTTCCTCTTCGGTAGAATATAAGGATAAAAACCTTGAGGGCTATATTCGGAAAATACTTGACGGAGCACAGGAAAACGGCTTCGGAGTGCTGAAAGTAGTTGATGTTTCAAGTCTTTCAAAGATAGTTCTTGAAACAAAGAACGGTCTGCATATTATAATCGGAACACCTGAGAATGTAGATTATAAGCTCAGGACAGCCAAGAAGATAATCACAGACAAGGGCATTCCTGCCGAAAGCAAGGGAACACTTGATGTAAGTCTGAGTGCTTCGGAGGGAGGAAAATCCTACTTCAACTCCGAGGAGCCTTCCAAAGAGGAGCCTTCCAAAGAGGAGCCTTCCAAAGAGGAGTCTTCCAAAGAGGAAACCTCAAAGCCAAAGCCTGCCGAAAGCTCTGAAGATCCGGATACAGAGACGACCTCCGATGTAGGCGGTGATAACACAGGCTACGACGACGGCGGTTTTGACGACGGCGGATTTGACGACGGCGGATTTGACGACGGCGGATTTGACGACGGCGGTTTTGATGAAGGCGGAGACGACGACGGCGGCTTTGATGAAGGCGGAGACGATGACGGCAGCTTTGATGAAGGCGGAGACGATGACGGCGGCTTTGAT
>CACXGH010000146.1 GCA_902767175.1 uncultured Ruminococcus sp. | reverse complement strand
TGACCGCACAGGACGATTCGCGCTGGCGCTCATTACACTCGCTCTGACATACCAACCAAACATTCATTGTCCGCGGTTATCCGCCCAACATGCCCCTTACGGTGCGCTTATGGGCGGCGGAGTGTACACCGGTCATCTTTCTTCGGGTGTCGGCTCTCTCCATATATGCGTCAGTTCGGGGACACAGGCCCTGTGCAATCGTTTATTCCTGCTCAATTACCGCAATTCCGAGATCTGTGAGCTGCTGAGGATCTACATCGGCAGGTGCGTTTGTCATAGGCTCACTTGCGTTCTGTACCTTCGGGAAGAGAACAACGTCTCTCAGTGTCGGCGCTCCTAACATCTGCATGACAAGTCTGTCAAGTCCTATTCCCATTCCTCCGTGGGGCGGTGCGCCGTATTTGAAGGCGTCCATAAGAAAACCAAACTTAGTATATGCTTCTTCGTCACTCAGACCGAGCATTGAGAACATCTTCTTCTGTAATTCAGGATTGGTTATACGGATAGAGCCTGACGAAAGCTCAGTGCCGTTCAGTACCATGTCATAAGCCTTCGCATATACCTCGCCCTTGTCGCCGTCAAGCTTATCCATACATTCGTCTGTAGGTGAGGTGAAGGGGTGGTGCATGGCTATCCATTCTCCGCTCTCCTTATCATACTCAAAGAACGGGAACTTTACTACCCAAAGGAAATTATAGCCTGTACCGATAATATCAAGTTTCTTTGCGCATTCAACACGAACCGCACCCAATGCCGAGAGAACAAGGTTTGTATCCGTATCTGCAATTATCAGTACAACATCGCCCTTTTCTGCGCCTGCCTTTCTGAGTATCGCCGACATTTCTTCCTCTGTCATGAACTTTGCAAAGCTTGATGAGATACCGTCGTCTGTCAGTCTTATCCATGCAAGACCTTTAGCTCCAAGACCTCTTACATATTCAGTCAGCTTGTCTATCTCTTTTCTTGTATATGTCTTTACTGCACCCTTAGCGGTAATTCCTCTTACTGAGCCGCCGCCTGCAAGAGCGTTTTTGAATACGGCGAATTCCGAGGATCTCACCTCATCGCTCAGGTCAGTTATTTCCATGCCGAAGCGTGTATCGGGTTTATCAGAACCGAAACGCTCCATGACCTCATTATATGTATAACGAGGGAATGGTGTGGGGATATCTATATCCATTACGTCCTTGAAAAGACGCTTGATATAGCGTTCACCTAAATCAAGAATATCCTCCATGTCAACAAAGCTCATCTCAAGGTCTATCTGTGTGAATTCAGGCTGTCTGTCTGCACGAAGATCCTCATCACGGAAACAGCGTGCTATCTGCATATATCTGTCAAAGCCTGCTACCATGCAGAGCTGCTTATACATCTGAGGGCTTTGGGGAAGGGCATAGAATGAGCCTTTATGTATTCTTGACGGAACAAGAAAGTCTCTTGCGCCTTCAGGGGTCGACTTGATGAGCATTGGTGTTTCAAGCTCTATAAAGCCGTTCTCATCAAAGAAGTCACGGGTCACCTTTGCTACCTTATGACGGAAGATCAAATTCTTCTGCAGTTCAGGGCGGCGAAGGTCAAGATAACGGTATTTCAGCCTTGTAAGCTCTGCTGTCGGGCAGTTGTCAATTATCTCAAAGGGCGTTGTTTCGCTTTCGGAAAGTATACGAAGCTCAGTTACCTCTATTTCGATATCCCCTGTAGGAATTTCCTTATTTTTTGAGCTTCTCTCTCTTACAATGCCTCTTGCACCGAGAACATACTCGGAACGGACAGAGGCTGCTTTGTCAAATACAGCCTTTTCGGTCTTATCGTCAAAGGCAAGCTGAACTATGCCTGTTCTGTCTCTCAGGTCGATGAAGACGAGCTGTCCGAGATCACGCTGACGCTGGGTCCAGCCGCATACTACTACTTCCTCACCGATGTTTTCTGCACGAAGCTCACCGCAGCAGCAGGTGCGTTTCATGCCTGTTAAAAATTCTGCCATTTCAATTACTTCCTTCTGTTTATCAGTTCAGATCATCAAGCTGTTCGAGCAGCTTTGAATTATTGCTTTCTACATAGGCGGAGAAAAACTCATTAAAAAAGCCTTCATCAAGCGGAACGGTCTTTTCCTTGCCTGTCTCCATGTTCTTGAGCGTTGCAGTTCCGTTTTCAAGCTCACTGTCGCCTCTTACCATGCTGAAGCGTGACTTTATCTTGTTTGCGTATTTCATCTGTGCCTTGAGTGTTCTTCCGACAATATCGCCCTCTGCAATAAGGGAAGCATTTCTGACACCCTCAATTATCTTAAAGGCTTTCAGCTTTGCTTTGTCTCCGAGACCTATCACATAAAGGTCACATACAGGCGGTTCGGGTATCTCTATATTCTGGGTCTTCAGAAGAAGAAGAAGTCTCTCCATTCCCATTCCGAAGCCGAGTGACGGTGTATGCTGTCCGCCAAGCTCCTCGATAAGACCGTCATATCTTCCTCCGCCGCATACAGTGCCGATCTCTGGCGCTACAAACTCAAATACCGTCCTTGTGTAGTAGTCAAGTCCTCTTACTATAGTCGGCTCAACTGTATATTCTATATCAGCCGCATCAAGACAGCTTCTGACCTCATCGAAATGCTTATTGCAGTCATCACAGAGGTAATCGAGCACCTTAGGAGCGCCTTTTGCTATTTCGGAGCAGACAGGGCTTTTGCAGTCTAAAATTCTCATCGGGTTTCTCTGCAGTCTTGACTTACAGGTATCGCAAAGCTCCTCTTCATGTTTTGTAAAATATTCTTTAAGAGCTGCCGTATATTTCGGGCGGCATTCGGGACAGCCTATAGAGTTGATCTCAAGTCTGATATCCCTGACGCCGAGTCTTTTAAATACAGAATCAGCGGCGCACATTACCTCTGCATCGGCAAAGGGAGAAGCAGCGCCGTAGATTTCCATTCCGAACTGATGGAATTCACGCTGTCTGCCGTAGTTCTTTTTTTCATAGCGGTAGCAGGCGGTAAGATAGTATGCCTTTATCGGATATCCGTCATTATATATTCCATGTTCGAGCATAGCTCTTGCGGCACCTGCCGTACCCTCAGGCTTGAGCGAGATCGAATCTCCGCCCTTTGTATCAAAGGTATACATTTCCTTCTGAACTATATCCGTAGTATCGCCTACCGACCTGTTGAACAGCTCAGTATGCTCAAATACGGGGGTTCTGATTTCCTTAAAGCCGTATGACCGCGCCTGCTTTCGCATTATGTCCTCAATGAACTGCCATTTGTATACTTCTGCGGGCAGAATATCCTCCGCTCCGTATACTCTGTTTGTAATGAGCTTCATTTCTTTCCCTCCGTTTATATTATATATCATACCACTTTATTATACAATGTTATCACTCTTTTATCAAGCGTCTGCAATGTGAAATTAGCATAATATTTGAAATGTGAAAAGAATAATATTATTCTCATTTAATTCAGTGCCTGTATTGCGTCAGGATCTTTTCGTCAGATCGTGCAAAAAGACCGCAGACAACCATTCGATCTTCAAGCCGTAAGCATGATTTATTCAGCGGTTCCTTAATCCGATATAGTTCAATTTGTGCATAGTGAGACACAGTGCGCCCAAGGACACTTCATGCAGGCGCCTCTGCTTTTTAAACAAGGAGCAAAGCTCCGACAAGCCCGCTTGATCGGAGCGAGCGACGCCGTCAGCAGACATCGGGGAGCTTTAGCTCCTGCGGACGTTTGTTATAATATTTTGCCGCTCCCATGCATAATAATTATTTGTAAACGGAGGTGAGTGCGTGGAAGTAATAGTAAAATACAACGGCGATATATTCTCTGTTGCCGACAGAATAAATGCCTTTGCGGAACGGCTTTCGGAAAACTATGCTATAATCACCCTTCCCGAAAGCTCTCTTGAGGAGCTTTACAGCTTTACCGAAATAGAGGATATCGAAATTCCCAAACGGCTGTACATCAACAGCATAAGACAGCTTTCGTCAAGCTGTATCCCCTCTGTTCAGAGCAATACAGGCTATGGTCTGAGCGGAAACGGAGTTATCGTTTCGGTTATTGACTCAGGTATCGACTTTACCCATCCCGATTTCAGAAACGATGACGGCACAACGAGAATTATATCTATATGGGATCAGACTATAGACGGCTCTCCCCCGCAGGGCTTTAATGAAGGCACTGAATACAGTGCACAGCTTATCAATTATGCGCTGCAGCAGGACGATCCGTTCTCTGTCGTTCCGTCAAGGGACTATATAGGACACGGAACGGCAGTTGCAGGAATAGCCGCAGGCAACGGAAATGCTTCATTCGGAGAAAACATCGGCGCTGCTCCTCAGTCGGAGCTTATCATAGTAAAGGTCGGCAGAAGGGGCAGCGACATATTCGCACAAAGCACCGATATAATGAGGGCGCTCAGATATACTATAGATAAAGCAAGGGAAACGGGCAAACCGACGGCTATAAACCTGAGCTTCGGTATGAATAACGGCTCACATGACGGAACATCTCTGTTTGAAGAATATATCGCTTCGGCAGCAAATGAATGGAAGGTAGTTATCGTTACCCCTACAGGAAATGAGGGGGCGGCAGGACATCATTATGAAGGCAGACTGACACAGGGCAATACAGCGAATATAAGCTTTTTTACCGCTTCGGGAATTGAGGGCTTCTATATTTCGCTGTGGAAGGATTTCGCTGACGTTTTCTCTGTTGAGCTTATCTACCCTGACGGCAGTTCATCGGGAATTGTAAGAGCTGAGGACAGCAGCAAGACACTGAGCCTGAGAGATACCTTTACCGAAATAATTTACGGTCAGCCGACAAGATATTCAGCCGATCAGGAGGTATTTATAAATGTACGCTCAAAGTCAGGCTATCTCAATGCAGGGTCATGGACACTGAAAATCCGTCCCTCATCAATAGCAAACGGCAAAATACAGCTATGGCTTCCCACGACAGAGGAAGTCGGCACAAGGACATATTTTTCCGAGCCGACAATAAATAATACAATGACTATACCTTCCACAGCCGAAAAGGTCATAAGGGTATCAGGATACAACGACAGTATCGGCAGTATAGCCGCATTTTCGGGCATTGGCAGTTCAGACGGCTGCCGGTCACCGGATATTTCCGCCCCTGCTGTAAACATAATAGCTCCGGGTGTCGGCGGCGGTTATGACACCTTCACCGGAACAAGCTTTGCAGCTCCGTTTGTAACGGGCGCTGCAGCCCTTATCATGGAATGGGCTATAGTTCAGGGTAATTCTCCCTTTCTCTACGGCGAAAGGATACGGGCTTTTCTCCGATCGGGCGCAGAAAGACGCACAGGAACAGAATATCCGCAGCCGACATTCGGCTACGGTAAGCTATGCCTTGAAAAAACTCTCAATCAGATCGTGCTGTACACAGGATAATTGACGAATTATAAACTATACGCTATGCCTGACTATGTGATCTCAGAGGTGACTTTATGGACGAAGAGGATCTTCTTCCGCTTGAGGAATATGTAAAGCTTCCGACAACTGTCGACTTTCAGGTGATAAATACAAGCCGTTTCCGTGAATATGCAAGGGATAAGCCCTATCTGCATTTCGGTACGGAGCTTGAAGGAAATTATCTTATAGTCTATACCAACGAAAAATATATAAAAAAACTGCTTATGGAGCTTGGCAGTGATTTTCTGTCATTCTATCCCAAGATCCTGTCCCCTCTCGACAGCAAGGGTAATGACCGCAGCGGTATCACTCAGGTACTTGAACAGCCGTTTCTCGACCTTTCGGGCAGGGGTGTGATAATAGGTATTGTCGATACGGGAATAGACTATACAAACGATGTTTTCCGATTTGAGGACGGCTCAACAAAAATTCTGAATATATGGGATCAGACAATAGACGGCAGACGCAGCAGCGGCATTTATTTCGGCTCCGACTACAGCAGGAATGATATCAACCTCGCCCTTGAGAGCAGCTCTCCTCTGAGCATAGTTCCGTCAACGGACGAAAACGGTCACGGAACATTCCTTGCGTCTGTTGCGGCGGCAAATACAAATACAGACTATATCGGCGCCGCTCCGAAGGCTGATATAATAGCCGTAAAGCTGCGGCGTGCAAGGGATTTTTATATCAGAAGATACCTTCTGTCGCCCGATGACCCCGAGCTGTATGAATCGTCAGACCTGCTGCTTGGGGTAAAATATATCCTCGACCGTGCGGAAGAATATAATAAGCCTGTAGTGATATGCATAGGCTTAGGCTCTAATTTCAGCGCACATGACGGAAATACTATTTTAGAGCAGTATATTTCCTTTGTATCACAGCGTGCAGGCGTGGCTTTCGTCACAGCGGCAGGAAACGAAGCAAACGCAAGACATCATACGCAGGGCAAGCTTTCCGGCAGCGGCGCAGTAGAAAACATAAGCATAAAGGTCGGAAGTCAGGGAGCGTCATTTTCGGTAATAATTTTCGGCCCTGCATACGATAAAATATCCTTGGGAGTAGTCTCCCCCACCGGTGAGGTTATCCCGAGAATACCGTTCCGTTCGGGTCTTGAATTCACAGAAAAGCTGCTCATGGAAGAAACAAGTATTTTTATGAGATATTTCAGGGATATAAACAATAATATGATAGTTGGCTTTGAAAGAGCAACAGAGGGCTTATGGGACATACAGCTCTATGCGGACTCCATAATAGACGGCAGCTATTGGGCATGGCTGCCTATTACGGGACAGGTGAGCTATGATGTGGAATTCTTAAGACCCGTACCCGAATATACTATAGTCTACCCTGCAACGGCACTGCGTTCAATAACCTGCGGTGCTTACAACAGCGATGACGGCAGTCTTTCGGTATCGTCATCGTGGGGACCTACAAGACTGCCGAGAATAGAGCCTGATTTTGTTGCTCCCGGAGTAAATGTAAGGGGTGTTTATCCGACAGGCTTCGGAACAATGACAGGCACAAGCGCCGCCGCAGCAATTACCGCAGGTGCTGCTGCGCTTCTGATGGAATGGGGCATTGTAAAGAACAATATGCCCACGATAAACGGAGACCTTATAAGAAGTCTGCTGATAGGCGGCTGCAGCCGTGAAGAGGATATGATATATCCCAATATAAAATGGGGTTACGGCAAGCTTGACCTTTACAACAGCTTTATTAACCTGCGTGAAACAGCCTCAGGCTATAATTTCGTGCAGAGATGATATTATCCGGAAGGAGCTAATTTATGCCTGATGAATTTTCCGACAGCTACGGACTGCTCAGAGTGAATACGTTTCTGAGAAATATAGGCTTTCCTGCCTCAGATGTGACCGTAACGGTAAGTGATGCAGAAGGACTTGAAACACTATATGTAACCAGAACAAACGAAGAAGGTCAGATCGAGCCGATAAGACTGCCTGCTCCGCCGTTTGACTATTCTCAATCGGAAGATATGCCCCGACCGTTTTCCCAATATAATGTTACCGCAGCTCTTGAAGGCTTCAATACGGCGGTTATAAGGAATGTTCAGATCTATGCCGACACAACAGCCGTTCAGAATATCTCACTTCTGTCACCTGACAATAATATAACTATCCCCTACCCTGCCCTATGGGGAGCATATCCTCCGAAAATACCCGAAGCAAGCATAAAAAGACTGCCCTTCGGCAGTAATCTTGCAGTATTGCCCGAACCTGTCGTCCCCGAATTCATCGTAGTGCATGACGGAGTCCCGAACGACAGAACGGCACGGAACTTTACCCTGCCGTTCAAGGATTACATCAATAATGTCGCAAGCTCGGAGATATACCCCAATTGGAACAGAGAAGCGCTCAAGGCAAATATTCTTGCAATAATATCGTTCACTCTGAACCGTGTATATACCGAATGGTACAGAAGCAAGGGCTATGATTTTACAATAACAAGCTCGACAGCATACGATCAGGCTTTCTTTTACGGCAGGAATGTATTTCAGGAAATATCCGATATAACTGAGGAAATATTTGACCTGTACATCTCCAAGACAGACACAAATCAGCCGTTATTTACCCAATACAGTGACGGCAGAAGGGTTGTCCGCAGCGGCTGGCTGTCGCAGTGGGGCTCTGAGGAATTAGCCGGACAGGGCTATTCTGCAATTCAGATATTAAAATACTATTACGGCTATGACATAGTATTGAAGGAAGCCAAAAAGGTACAGGGCATTCCTTTGTCATTTACGGGCATTGTGCGAAAAGGCTCCGGAGGAGAGCGGGTGCGTGTTGTACAGTCGCAGCTCAATGCAATATCCGGAAACTATCCGCTGATACCAAGACTTATAGTAGACGGCATTTTCGGAGAAAAGACCGAGCAGTCTGTCAGAATTTTTCAGGAGATATTCTCTCTTCCGGTAACAGGCGAGGTAAACTTCCCGACATGGTACAAGCTCTCCGACATCTTCAATGCAATCTCAGCTGCCTGACATCTTGTGCAACACTTCACCGCCGCAGTATCCGGCACGGACTGCTTCCCCACTGTTATATAAAAAGTCAAGGCACGGTGTTCTGTTGTAAGTTCACCGTGCCTGTATAACCAATCACCGATGTCCCCCGAGTCTCGCCTGCCGGCTCGGTCGGTGCTTCTGCCTTCGGCAGAGGTGTCCACCGGACACCCGCACCCTCTAAAGGCGGCGGGGGCCATACGTCCGTCGGTGGCGGGTTAAAATCCCCCACCGACGCCCGCAGGAGCTAAAGCTCCCCGACGTCTGTTGACGGCGTCGCTC
>CACXGH010000145.1 GCA_902767175.1 uncultured Ruminococcus sp. | reverse complement strand
GTCGGTGACGGCAACGGTACAGTAGGCTTCGGTATCGGCAAGGCAGGCGAAGTTCCTGACGCTATCCGTAAGGGTATCGAAGACGCTAAGAAAAATCTCAGAAAGATCTCTCTGAAGGGCACAACTATTCCTCACGAGGTAATAGGCGAGTTCGGTGCAGGCAAGGTTCTTATGAAGCCTGCTGCTCCCGGTACCGGTGTTATCGCCGGCGGTCCTGTCCGTGCTGTCATCGAGGCAGTAGGAGTAAAGGATATCAGAACTAAGGCCCTTCGTTCAAATAACCCCTGCAATGTTGTAAGAGCTACACTCGCAGGTCTTGAGAGCCTGAGAACAGCAGATGAGGTCGCAGCTATCCGCGGCAAGACTGCTAAGGAAATTTTATAATTGGGAGGACGCAAATATGGCACAGCTTAAGATTACTCTTAAAAAGAGCTTAATTGGCAGGCCGAAGGACCAGATTGCTACTGCCAATTCTATGGGTCTTACAAAGCCGGGCAAGACAACAGTTCAGCCTGACAATGTACAGACACAGGGTAAAATAAATAAGATCAGACACCTTGTAGAGGTTACTGAAGCATAAGCAAGGAGGTGCGAAACATGAATCTGCACGAACTTTCACCTGCAGAGGGCTCAAAGAAGTCCTCCAAGAGAATAGGCAGAGGTCACGGCTCAGGCTGGGGTAAAACAGCCGGTAAGGGTCACAAGGGTCAGAAGGCCCGTTCAGGCGGCAGCATTCGTCCCGGATTTGAAGGCGGTCAGATGCCCCTTCAGAGAAGAATTCCTAAGAGAGGCTTTAACAACATCTTCGCTAAAAAAATTGTAGCAATCAATGTATCTGCTCTTAATGCATTCGATGACGGTGCTGAGGTAACTGCTGAGGCTCTTATCGAAAAAGGTATCGTTAAGAACTCTTATGACGGTATCAAGGTGCTCGGCAACGGTAATGTAACAAAGAAGCTTACCGTTAAGGTTGCTGCTTTCTCCGAGTCAGCAAAGCAGAAGATAGAAGCTGCAGGAGGAAAGGCTGAGGTGGTTTGATTTGTTTAAAACTATCGCTAACGCCTGGAAAATTCCTGATCTTCGCAAGAAGATGCTCTTCACACTCTTTATAGTATTCATTTTCAGAGTAGGTTCGGTTATTCCTGTACCGTTCCTTGATGTACAGGCACTCAAACAGCTTACAGCCGGTCTTTCGGGTGGAGAGAGTATGCTTGCATACTTTGACCTCTTCTCCGGCGGTGCTTTCTCAAATGCTACATTGTTCGCAATGTCAGTTACCCCGTACATCAACTCTTCAATTATCATGCAGCTCCTTGCGGTTGCTATTCCGCCTCTTGAGCGTCTTACCAAGGAAGGCACAGAGGGCAGAAAGAAGATAGCTACCATTACAAGATATGTTACCGTTCTTCTCGGTATCATTCAGGGTACTGCATATTACATCTGGCTGCTCAGATCCAATATCGTTGAATATAAGGGCTGGAGCTTCGAGGGTGTATTTACTGCAATAGTAATAATCCTTGTATTTACAGCAGGTACGGCACTTATGATGTGGCTCGGTGAGCAGATCAACCAGAACGGAGTAGGAAACGGAATTTCTATCCTGCTCTTCGTAGGTATCATAGCAAGACTTCCTGTTACCCTCGGAACACTTTGGGAGACCTTCAAGGCAGGTCTTGAGGGCGATACCTCAAAGATCATCTTCCCGATAATCTTTGTTCTCCTGTTCCTTGTTATTATCTGGGTAATTGTTTTCATGAACGATGCAGAGCGCCGTATCCCTGTACAGTACGCTAAGCGTGTTGTAGGAAGGAAGATGTATGGCGGTCAGAGCACATACCTGCCTATTAAGGTAGGACTTTCGGGAGTTATGCCGATAATCTTTGCAAGCTCCATTCTTTCTATCCCGTCAACAATTCTCCTCTTTATCGGAGAAGAAAATGTTACGAGTGATTTCTGGAAGGGCTTCTTCGCTGCCTTCACAATGGGCGGCTGGATATACATCGGTCTGTACTTCCTCCTCATTATCGGTTTTGCATATTTCTATGTTACTATCCAGTACAACCCGATAGAAATGTCAAACAATCTCCGTCAGAACAACGGTACGATAAGAGGTATCCGTCCCGGTAAGCCCACGACGGATTATATAGCAAAGATCCTTTCTAAGATCACACTGATCGGTGCACTCTTCCTTGCATTCATTGCAATCGTTCCCCTTATCTATTCAAACCTTACAAACATGAGAGGTCTGATGATGGGCGGTACTTCTGTAATAATCCTTGTAGGTGTTGCACTTGAGACCATGAAACAGATCGAATCTCAGATGATGATGCGTCATTATAAGGGATTCCTTGACTAAGGCTTTTTACGAAAGGAGATCACCATTATGAATATCATATTACTCGGCGCACCCGGCGCAGGTAAGGGCACACAGGCAGAAGTAATTTGTGATCGTCTGAATATCCCGACGATCTCAACAGGAAATATTATTCGTGAAGCGCTGAAGACCGGTACAGAAATGGGCCTTAAAGCCAAGAGCTTTATGGAAGCAGGTCAGCTCGTTCCTGATGAAGTTGTTATCGGCATCATCAAGGAAAGACTTGCCAAGGACGACTGTCAGAAGGGATTTATCCTTGACGGTTTCCCGAGAACCATTCCTCAGGCCGAGGCTCTGGACAGCATGGGCATCGTAATTGATAAGGTTATCGACATCGAAGTCAAGGACGAAGCTATCGTTAAAAGAATGTCCGGACGCCGTGTTTGCGAGAAGTGCGGCGCAAGCTACCACATGGAGTATAAGAAGCCTGCGGTAGAAGGCGTGTGCGACAAGTGCGCAGGCACCCTTGTTCAGCGTAAGGATGACCACCCGGATACAGTAAACGCTCGTCTTGAGGTTTATCATCAGGAAACTGAGCCTCTCAAGGATTATTATGAGAAGCAGGGTAAGCTTTCAATAGTAGAGGGACAGGATACTATCGAGCAGACAACTGCTCTTATCCTGAAGGCTATCGAGGCTTAATATATGGTGATCCTGAAAACCTCCCGTGAACTCGCAAAAATGCGGGAGGCGGGCAGAATTTCACAAAGAGCATTGCGTGAAGCCGGCAGGGCTGTCGAACCCGGTGTCTCAACACTTGAGATAGACGGGATAGTTCGCAGCTATATAGAGAAAATGGGGGCTAAACCCTCATTTCTCGGCTACGGCGGCTTTCCGGCAAGCGCTTGTATTTCGGTTAATAATGTAGTCATTCACGGCATACCGAGCAAAAAGCAGATACTTAAAAACGGTGATATCGTAAGCATAGATGTAGGAGCCTATTACAATGGATACCACGGCGATAATGCATGGACATTTGCCTGCGGTGATATATCTAAGGAAGCTGAGGCTCTGCTTGATGCAACAAGAGGATCATTGTTTGAGGGTATTAAAAAAGCTGTTGCGGGAAACAGAATTGGCGATATAGGCAATGCTGTTCAGAAGTATGTCGAGGCACGCAGTTACTCGGTGGTAAGAGATTTTGTCGGCCACGGAGTAGGTGCGAAGCTGCATGAAGATCCCAGC
>CACXGH010000144.1 GCA_902767175.1 uncultured Ruminococcus sp. | reverse complement strand
TCAAGCATTGTTACGCTTGAATTCAGCCTGTCCTTGATAAATTTACCGAGTGATCGGAATTTCACCGCATCACCGCCGATAAGCATTTCAGACGGCTTGTATTTAAGCAGTTCGTTCTTTATCTCGCTCTCCTGAGAATCCCCATCAAGAGACGTAGCGTATAGCTCGCCTGTAGAGATATCGCAGAAGGCTATTCCGGTTTTATTATTATCCGTAAATAATGTACAAAGGAAGTTATTGCTGCTGTCATCAAGCATAAGGCTTTCGGTTACTGTACCGGGAGTAACTACTCTTGTTATCTCACGCTTTACAAGTCCTTTAGCTTTGGCAGGATCTTCTGTCTGTTCACATATGCCTACCTTATACCCCTTAGCAACAAGCTTTGCGATGTATGTCTGAACGCTGTGGAAGGGAACACCGCACATGGGTGCCCTTTCCTCAAGACCGCAGTCCTTTCCCGTAAGCGTCAGTTCAAGCTCCTTTGACGCAAGCTTTGCGTCATCAAAAAACATCTCGTAAAAGTCACCGACTCTGAAAAAAACTATGGTATCCTTATTCTGCTCCTTAACACTGAGATACTGCTGCATAAGCGGAGAAAGTCCTGCCATGTCCGTCACCCCTTTTTATATGGATATAATAATCTATCAGCCGCAGCCGCCGCAGGTAGCACAGCTTCCTGAGCATGAGGGAGAATAATCTGCTGTTTCAGGATCTTCACCCTCAAAGGACTTTTGTATAATAGCGCTGATACGGTTCATAATGACATCATAAGCTTCCTTTGCCTCATTGTAGTTTATCATGCTCTGATTTGACATTATCTCACCATAACAGCGGCGCATTTCACGGCTTATCTGCTGTATTCTTTCGTTATTCCGCTCCTCCTCCGGCTTTTCTGTCTCATCACTGAGCTGTGTTCTTTTGTCGCTGAATTCGTTTATTATCTTCTGCAGAGCTTCGTCATTATCAGCGTTCTGCTTAGCTATCTGATACTTAAGATAGACCTCTTCCTGCTGAATCTTTTTGCCAAGCTCTCTTGTCAGTGTTATTACATCAAGCTCATTTACATTCTTGTTTTCCATTTTTATTACTCCTTTAAAATATAGATTATTTATAGAAAGGCTTATCCGATAATCCTGCCTCTCAGAATAAAGTTTCTCGCCTCTGTCACCTCGGCAGTCATAAATCTGCCGATAAGCTCAGGCTCTCCCTGCACTTCGACAACAATTCCGCCGTGTGTTCTTGAGTTGAGTATACCTTCTCTTGCCTGCTCCTCTATAAGAACACGGTACTTTTGTCCGACCATTGCAGCAGTCCTCTTTGCCGAAATGCTCTCCTGCAGCTTTAACAGTTCTCCCATTCTTGCTGCTTTATCCCCGTGCGTATAAGGGTCATGCATTTTAGCGGCAGGTGTTCCCTCCCGTGGAGAGTAGATAAACGTAAACAGTGATGTAAACTCCACCCTTCTGATGAGGTCAAGCGTACACTGAAAGTCCTCCTCAGTCTCTCCCGGAAATCCGACAATAACATCACTCGTCAGCGCTAAGTCCTTTATACGCTTTTTGGCATATTCCACTATCTCCATATATCTTTCGACATCATAATGCCTGTTCATAAGCTTAAGTATCCTGTCGCTGCCGCTCTGGAAAGGCAGATGAAGATGCGGAGATATTTTCGGAGATTCGGCAATCACATCAATAAGCTCCTTAGACGCATCCTTAGGGTGGGACGTCATAAAGCTTATCCAGAAGTCACCCTCTATTTCGGAAACGCTCTTCAACAGCTCAGGAAAGCTTGTTTTCTCCGAAAGGCCCTTGCCATAGGAATTGACATTCTGCCCGAGAAGCGTTATCTCCTTATAGCCTGAGCTTATCATATTTTCAGCTTCTTCAAGAATTATTCCCGGCTCACGGCTTCTTTCCCTGCCTCTGACATGAGGAACGATGCAGTAGGTACAGAAGTTATCACAGCCGTACATAACAGGCAGCCAGCCTTTGAAGCTGCCGTCCCTGTGTATAGGCAGCCCTTCGTATATTTTCCCGTCGTCCGTACCTCTTTCAACAAGGCGCCTTCCTGTAGTTACTGCATTGTAGACAAGCTCGGGAAAACGGTGAATAACATGGGTTCCGAAAACAAGACCGACATAAGGAAAGCTTTTATATATCTTATCGGCTATATGCTCCTGCTCCATCATGCAGCCGCAGAGAGCTATCAGCAGAGAGGGCTTTTTTCTCTTGAGAGCCTTAAGTGCGCCGACATTGCCGAACACTCTGTCCTCAGCGTGTTCTCTTACTGCACAGGTATTAAAGAGAATAATATCGGCTTCTTCCTTTTCTTCCGTCAGGGTACAGCCCATTTTCTCAAGCATTCCCTTGATTCTTTCGCTGTCGGCTACATTCTGCTGACAGCCGTATGTATGTACAAACGCCCTGGGACTGTCTGTATCATATCTTAAGGGCAGTATATCCCTGAGCATTTCCGTATATTCTTCCTGTCTTTCGAGGCTGTTATTCTCTGACAAGCTTGATTCCCCCGTTCGTTGTTCATCAATGTATATCAGACCTGTCAGAAAACCTCCCAAAAGCCATCTGAACGGTTCTTTTCAGGTTACCGAACAGGTCTATTGTCACAGTTTATTATTATATCATACAAGCAGATCTTTTTCAACCGTCAGTTTGTGATATTCGTACACTGCTGATCAAAAAAATGATCCGTGTACGGAAAAGCCGTACACGGACAATATCAGGTATTTTTATCGACAGTATGGAACTGTTTGAGGTTCCCTGTTTTCTGACTGCGCTTTGCAAGCTCGTCCATTACCTCGTCAACAGTAATTCCCTGTTCAGCCATCATTACAAAGAGATGATAGATAAGATCGGATATTTCAAGCACCGTTTCCTTGTTGTCACCGTTCTTTGCTGCGATAACAGTCTCGGTACATTCCTCACCGACCTTTTTAAGTATTTTGTCGATACCCTTTTCAAAAAGGTAGCAGGTATATGAACCTTCCTGCTTGTTCTCCTTTCTGTCAAGGATAGTCTGATAAAGGTCATAAAGCTCGTTTTTATTTTCAGCCATTGTTGTATTCCTCCCATATATTATTGAAAAAGCATGAGTGACTTCCCGTATGACAGGCAGCTCCTGTCTGCTCTACCGTTACAAGCAGAGTATCCTTATCACAGTCTCCCTTTATATCAACGACCTTCTGCAGATGGCCGCTTGTAGCACCCTTGTTCCACAACTCCTGTCTTGAGCGGCTGTAAAACCATGTATATCCCGTCTCAAAGGTCTTTCTCATCGACTCTCTGTTCATATACGCAAGCATAAGCACCTGTCCTGTGGAGCTTTCCTGAACTATTGCAGGAATAAGCTCTGACTTTTTGAAATAATCCTCAATAAACGCAAATTTATCTGTCATTGTCATTCTTTCCTTTGCTTTATTCTTCCTCAGCTTCGGCAGCAGCTACGGCATCAGCGGCGGCTACAGCCTGTTTAAGATCAAGACTGCCTGTATAAACTGCCTTGCCGCTTATTGCGCCGTAAATATTGAGTCTTGCAAGAGTCACCACGTCCATAAGGTTCGCAACACCGCCCGAAGCGATTATCTCGCACTTTACAGCCGATTTAAGCTCGTCAAGCATCGGAAGATTGGGGCCGGAAAGCATTCCGTCCTTGGAAATATCGGTAAAGATAAGATATTTTACGCCTATCTTCTCCATCTCCTTTGCAAGCTCTATAAAGCTTACTTCGGAAGTATCCGTCCAGCCCTCTGCCGAAACCATTCCGTCACGGGCATCTATGCTTACAGCTATCTTATCGGCATACTTCTTTACGGCTGCCTTAACAAAATCAGGATCTTTTATTGCAGCAGATCCGAGAATAACTCTGTCGATACCATTCTCTATATAGAAATCAACTGCCTCCATATCACGGATACCGCCGCCGACCTCTATTTTAAGCCTGCAGCTTTTTCTTACTGTAAGGATAAGCTCAGAGTTTACTCTCTTGCCGTCCTTGGCGCCGTCAAGATCTACCATATGCAGCCACGAAACACCGTCCCGTTCAAACTTTCTTGCGGTATCAACAGCACTTTCAGCTACCTTATGAACTGTTGAATAGTCTCCTTTATATAATCTGACACAGTTTCCGTCTTTTATATCAATAGCAGGTATTATCAGCATATATTTATTTACCTCCAAAAATCAGTTGATCATATATATTATAAAACACCTTTTGTAGACAGCACCTTTCCGTCCTCAAGCGGTCTCACTGCCTGTCTGAGTGCATGACCGAAAGCCTTGTAAAGTGCTTCTGCAATATGGTGTGAATTTTTTCCGTAAAGTGCCCTGAGATGAAGCGTTATTCCCGAATTAAAGGCAAGCGCACGCATGAATTCTTCCGTCATGCAGGTGTCATAACCGCCAATTCTTTCCTCGGGGAATGATGCGTCAAAAACAAGAAACGGTCTGCCGCTTATATCCAGCGAGCAAAAGCCCAGAGCCTCGTCCATAGGAACATAGAATGAGCCGAAGCGTGCAATTCCGCCCTTATCGCCAAGTGCCTTTTCAAGTGCCTTTCCTATGACTATGCCCGTGTCCTCGATCGTATGATGACAGTCTACATGAAGATCGCCGACAGCCCTGACCCTGAGTCCGAAACCGCCGTGCACAGCCATAGCAGTGAGCATATGGTCAAAAAAACCTATGCCCGTATCTATATCAGCAAAGCTTTCATCGAGTGAAAGCTCGACTGTAATATTGGTCTCCTTTGTTTTTCTTTCGATTTTTGCACTTCGCATCTTCTCCACCTCATACTATTTCCGTTTTAAAAAAGCTGATACTTTTTTAAAGAATAACAGTATCATAACAAGCCTTTTCATATCTGAAAAAAGGCAATACCACAAGCTTTTTATGCGGTATTGCCTATAGTATAACTCTTTTTTGTTAATTTGTAAACAAATTTTATTGCGGAAATGCTCCGCTGTCAAATATTTTGTTATTGTGTCAAAAGTTTAACGATTTTCTGAAAGATATTGTTCTATAATGTACCTCTCGAGTACAGACATAAGCTCCTTGTTCTCGTCACCGCTGCCCGTTGTTATACGAAGGGCGCCTGCGGAGCCGAAATATCTTACTGCAATACTGTTTTTGAGCAGATATTCAAAGATACTCTTTGCAAGTTCTGTTCTGATAAACACAAAATTAGCGCACGGCTCAAGGATATCAAACGGCAGCTTATAGTTCGTTTTAAGCTCCACAAGCTCATTATAAAGCTGATTTGTGTTTTCTCTTATAGTATTTGTTCTTTCTATGAGCATGTCCTTGTGTCTGAAAATGCAGGTACCTGCCTTCTGAGACAGAGTGTTCACATTATAAGGGGACTTTACTGCTCTGAGTGCAGTAGTTATGGTTTTATTGCTCACTGCAAAGCCAAGACGGAGAGCAGCCGAGCCGACAGCCTTTGAAGCTGTTTTGAGCACTATAAGGTTATCATACTGTGCAGCCTCTGAAAGTATCGACTCATTCCAGAAGTCCATATATGCTTCATCAAGTACAACGAGAGCATTTACAGACTCAACAAGCTTCTTTGCCTGCTGTGCAGTTATGCCCTGTCCCGTAGGGTTGCATGGATTAGAGAATATAACCATATCCGCATTATTTTCGTTTACCGTCTTTATCAGCTCATCAGTATCAATCCCGAACATATCATTCTTGCGGTATGATATGACCTTGTTCTCAGAGAGGAACGAATAGAAATTATACATACTGAAATCCGGCTCGGCAACTACAACCGTGCTGTTTTTCTTAAGCATTGCAGAAGCAAGAAGATACAGCATTTCATCGGAGCCGTTTGTTGCTGTGACGTTATCGGGAGATATGCCGTAAAAGTCCGAAAAAGCTTTTATAAGCTCTGCTGCACAAGGATCAGGATAACGGTTGAAGTCAAGCTTCTGAACTATTTCCTTTATCTCGTCTCTTATCTCCTGCGGCATTGAATAAAAGGACTCATTCGCATCAAGCCGTATTTTATAGCTGCCCGTTATAGGCTCATAAGGTTCAAGCTCACGGACCTTATCACATAGTACATAAGACATCTGATTCACCACCGAAATTATTTTTTATCCTCAAATCTGACGATTATAGAATTTGCATGAGCCGTCAGTCCTTCGGTATTAGCAAACCGGATAATATCGTCCTTATCCTTTTCAAGAGCCTCATTTGTATAATATATAAAGCTCGACTTCTTAACAAAGCTGTCTACTGAAAGCGGAGAGAAAAATCTTGCCGTACCGCTTGTCGGAAGAACGTGGTTAGGCCCTGCAAAATAATCTCCCAAAGGCTCGGGCGAATAATTGCCGAGAAATACAGAGCCTGCATTGTCAAGCCTGCCTATATATTCAAGCGGCTCTTTGCAGCATACCTCAAGGTGCTCGGGTGCGAGACCGTTTGCCATCTCTACGGCTTTATCCATTGTATCACACACAATGATCACACCGTAATTTGTAAGCGATTCCTCGATTATTTCCTTTCTTGCAAGGTACTGTACCTGACGTTCAAGTTCCCTGACAGTATCATCTGCAAGGCGCTGTGATGTTGTAACAAGAACAGCCGATGCAAGTCTGTCATGCTCTGCCTGTGACATAAGGTCGGCAGCAAGGTATTCCGGCTTTGCACTTTCATCTGCAAGAATAAGTATCTCACTCGGACCGGCTATCATATCTATATCAACCACCCCGTAAAGGAGCTTCTTTGCCGTTGCAACAAAGATATTTCCCGGTCCTACTATCTTATCGACTCTCGGAACACTTTCTGTACCGAAAGCAAGAGCAGCAACAGCCTGTGCGCCGCCCATAAGGAACACACGGTCAACTCCTGCAATTGAAGCAGCAGCCATAATATCCGGGTTGGGGCTGCCGTCCTTAGTCGGAGGCGTCACCATAACAAGCTCCCTGACACCTGCTATCTTGGCAGGTATTGCATTCATAAGCACCGATGAAGGATATGCAGCCGTACCGCCAGGAACATAAAGTCCTACCCGAGCAAGTCCTCTTATGCGCTGACCTAAAATAACACCGTTTTCTTTTGTATTCAGCCAGCTCTGCTGCTTCTGGCGCTGGTGGAAGTCCCTTATATTTGCAGCAGCCTTTTTGAGAGTTTCAATAAAATCGGGATCGCACTTTGATACCGCTGCGTCTATTTCCTCTCTTGATACCTCAAAGCACTCAGGTGCTTTACCGTCAAATCTGATCGTATATTCTCTTACAGCCTTATCACCGTTAACTCTTACATTCTCAATAATATCCTTTACAACGGCAGCTACATTGTCGTTTGTGCTGCGGTTTCTTTCCTCTACCTTAGAGAGAAACTCAAGCTCTGTCCTGCCGTCCGCCTTTATTATGCTTATCATTTCATCTTCGCCCTTTCCTTTTCCATTTTATCTGCAAGCTCCTCGATCTCAGCCTTTCTGAGTTTAAGACTTGCCGTATTTGCGATCAGTCTTGCAGAGATAGGAGCAACATTATCCTCTATAATTACAAGCCCGTTTTCCTTAAGTGTCGAGCCTGTCTCAACTATATCAACAATAGCGTCTGAAAGACCGAGCAGCGGAGCCAGCTCAACCGAGCCTTCTATTTTAATGACACGGATATCCATTCCCTTGCCCTCAAAATAGCCTCTTGTTACATTCGGATATTTTGTAGCTATCGTTTTTTCGTTATAGCCCGCATAGAAATCACTGCCCTTTTTGCCTGCAAGAGCAAAGCGGCATTTACCGAAGCCGAGGTCAAGTATTTCATAAAAGCTTCTGCCGTTCTCCATTATAGTATCCTTGCCTACAACTCCAAGGTCACATACTCCGTTTTCCACATAGGTGATAACGTCAGCCGCCTTTGCAAGAACGACCTCTATTTCTCCGTTTCCTATAGGAAGAATAAGCCTTCTTCCCTTTTCTCTGACTGCCGTACAGTCATATCCTGCCTGTTCGAGCAGTCCTATTGTATCCTTTTCAAGTCTGCCCTTTGTAAGAGCAATTCTTAATGGTTTCATTCGCTCAGACCCCCGTATCGATAGTTCTGATTTCTTTGCCTACTACAGCAAGTTTCTTTATTCCTCTTGCTCTTGCATATTCAAGAGCCTCCTGCTCTGTACCTGATACACTGTTTTCTCCCAGAATATCAGCCTGCGTAAGGCTCTGTGTGTAGCGGACAGCCTCTATCTCATAGCCGTCCTCGCCGTGGACAAGTATATCGGGCTGTTTTTTATGCGGGATATTACCCCTCTTCATCATCACTCTTGCAAGAGCGTCAACATTAATGCCGAAGCCCACTGCCGGATCCGGAGCTTCAAAGCTGTCGAGAAGATTATCATATCTTCCGCCTATCAGAACAGGCTCGCCCGAGCCCATAACGTAACCGCTGAAAACAAGACTGCTGTAGTAGTCGTTTCTCTGAACAAGACCAAGATCTATGATCAGTCTGTCACCAAGACCATAGCTCTGCAGACGGTCGTATATCTCACGGATATAGACAAGAGTTTCAAGAGCTTCCTTATCATCACAAATCCTGCAGGCTTCATCAAGCACCTCTATTCCTCCGAAAAGACGAGGAAGCTTTCTTATCATATCCACATAAGGAGTCTGCTCAAGCTTATCAAGTGTAGAGTTAAGAGCAGAGTAATTTTTGCTCTCAATATAGAAACGTATCTTCTCTCTTCTTCTCGGACTTACGGAAAGCTTATCTGCAAGAGCTCTGAAAAATCCTGCATGACCTATCTCAATTCTGAAATCAGGCACGCACTTTGAAAGAGCATCTATTGCCGTCGTCATTACCTCAAGGTCCGCTCTCATTCCGCCTGCACCAATAAGCTCTACACCTGCCTGCATTACCTCATTGCTTCTTCCTGTAAGTCCGGGATTATAACGGTATACACGCTGATTATAATAAAGCCTCAGGGGCTTCTGAGCATTCTGCAGTCTTGTTGAGACCATTCTTGCAATAGGCAGTGTAGAATCGGGACGTACAACCATCAGTCTGCCCTTAGAGTCACTCATTTTGAACATATATTCCATAGGTATACCCGAAATATCCTCTGAAAAAAGATCATAAAATTCAAGTCCGGGTGTAAGTACCTCATGAAAGCCTCTTTCGGAGAATACTCCCCCGAGAATTGCGGAGACCGTTCTGTTAGCGAAGCACTCATCAAACAGAAGGTCTTTTGTTCCCTCGGGCGTGATTTTTGAATAATTTTTCATTTTCTCTTCCTCATTCCTGAAGTTATGGCATTATCGCTTTATCATATTAAAGTAATAATGCAGTAGCATGATAATATAATACCATACCATATACATTTTGTCAATGCGCAAACATAACAATTATAAAACAAAGACAAAAAATATAATATTACAAAACATAAAAAATATCAACCCTGCGGTGCCGGAATGCCTACGGTGTCGATTCGCACCGGTGCTCGTTGCTCTCGCTTTGACATATCGTTTATGACACATTAAGAAAAACTATATTTTCTGCCGATTACAACAGCCCGAGATGAGCTGCCGTGACCAATCTGTTCTGTCTTGAATATCGGCAGATTTCTGTCTGTGAATGACATAACAAGCTCCCCCACTTCATCTGAACTATATGATCTTTGCAGCTCTGTAAATGTGCCGAGAATTATTCCGTTTATCCTGTTAAATACACCAAGCTGCTTTAGCTGTGACAGATACGATGCTATCCTGTACTCTCCTCCGCCGAGACTTTCAAGCAGCAGAAGCTTATTATTTACATCAGGGAAATACTCAGTTCCTGCAAGTTTCAGAAAGCACCTTGCATTTCCGCCGATAACCGTACCCGACATTTCACTGCCGTTTATGAATTTTCCTTCTATACAGGACTGCAGACTTTTCTTTTTGCCAAGCAGTTCCTCAACAAGCTCCGTCTGCTCCCGAGAGTGCTCTGAGAGAATATTTCTGATATTATACAGCACTGACGTTTTGCCTGTTTTGGCATATAAAGCATTTATAATTGCGGTAAGGTCACTGTACCCCCAAAAACTTACTGACGTTCCGTTTATTATGTTAAAGTCAAGATATGGCAGAAGGGTATTGGAAAGATCTCCTCCCGATACATCTATAATATCCGTTATTTCTTTGTCAGCAAAAAGACTGTTTAGTTCCTCCGCCCTCTCCCTTGCTCCGAACAGCGGAAGGTTCTCAGGCACAGTAAGACTTTTTGTTTTTCTTACATTGCAGCCCGATTTATTCAGTGCTGCTTTTATCTGTTCAATTGTTTCAATGTCCTCTTTGCTTCTCAGATCAGAGCAGCATACAAGCGCTGCACATTGCATTTTCAACAACTCCTTTTTGTATAATTATACTTAGATATACATATATTTTTAATAATAATACTAAAAGTTTACACTTATTTCTACCAATATGTTGTTATTTCAACAAGGCATAATGGTTTTTAACAAATTTATTTTGTGCAAATCATAAGATGTATAAAAATTAGCGTATTTTGTAAAAATTAGGGCTTGTTTTTACAGCTTAGGTGTGGTAATATTGAGTTAGCATTAAACGGTAATATTTTGGACTTTACCAAAAATAACCGTATTCAGATACGGCACAATGCTGAAATAATGAGTTATACGGACACTTTCTGCAGATCATTGAAAAACCGATATCAAGTCTTTCTCCGTTTTAATCGCACTGTCAAAAGATCTAAGAAAAAAGGAATAATTTTTCAGAATTTTTGTCCGGTAATTCATCATTTCATTCCGAAGTTCACAGGCTGTTGTATTTATTGTTTATAGGGGGTAATACTATGTTTTGGAAAAGGTTCTATAATCTGTGTCTGCGCAGCGGCAAAAGACCTAATCCTATCGGCAAGGAGATTGGTTTGTCGTCCGGAATAATCAGCAAATGGAAAAACGGAGGTATTCCGAACGGCGAGACTCTGATGAAGCTTGCAAAATACTTTGATGTATCCGTTGATTATCTGCTCGGACTAAGTCCCTACATAAAGATTAACGGAGACCTCGTAGCTATGGAAAGCACCGATATCGAACTCAAGAGCCAGATTTCCGAAAATATCGAAAAGCTCAACAACGAAGGTCTTTCCAAGGTAGCAGAGTATACCAAGGATCTTGTTGACAGTCACAACTATGAACAGCAGTAAGCTGATTTATTGACCAAAGCACCATTCATAATTCACATTGCCATTTTCCAACAGCACAGCAGATTTTTCGATTCGTAATATTCCCGAGCTGCCGCAAAACCGGCAGCTTTTTTCTGCCAAAAAAGAATGCTGATGCACAGTGCGGAAGATCAGCAGAAAACTGAACAATACTAAAAGCCGATAAAAGCTTCATTTTGACTTTTATCGGCTTTTATATTCGAGTTTATATGTAACCCACTTTTACAATGCAGTATACCCGATCACTTGGTCACTCTGATCGTATAGGTTTTCCTGAGTACAGTTCCTTGGGAATCCTTAGCCTTGACTAAAATATTATAGGTTGTTGCAGCTTTGGGAGTAATGGTTACAACTCTATTGCTCTTATAGCTCTGAGCCGTTGTCCACTGACTGCTGACTGATTTCTTGAAATAAACAGCAAATTGATAAGGAGCTGTTCTGCCGGTTGCCGAACAGGTAAGCTTTACCGGATTTCCGAGCTTGACAGTCGTTGATGAAAAATCAGCCCAAACACCTGTATTGACAGTTCCGACCTTCAGCAAAAGCTCCGACCTTGCTACCTTTCCGGCCTTGTCAGAAGCCTTTACAAGCACATTGTAATATCCCATCTTAGACGGCTTGAAAACAACCGATGAAGTTGTACTGTAGCCCTTAAGCTTTGTATAGACTGAAGCGGATTTTGCCTTGTAATAGAAAGCATATTTATAGGGTGATGTTCCGCCCGATGCGGCTGCCTTTACCGTAACAGAATTACCAAGACCGATACTTGCTGATGAAAGAGTACCTGTGCATTTAAGTTCAGGAACCTTGACTGCTGTTATTGTAAATACCGACTTTGCTATAGCACCCTTTTTATCCTTGACCTTGATAAGAACATTATACTTTCCTGCCGCCGTGGGCATGAAGCTTGCAGAAGCAGTTGTGCTGTAGCCCTTTATAGTTCTGTAAACAGTATCGGCAGCCTTCTTATAATAGAAACCGTATGTATAGGGTGATGTGCCTCCTACAGCAGATGCATTGAGCTGAACAGTGTCTCCTACAGATACAGAAGTCTTGCTTACCTTTGATGTTGAAGTGAGCTTGCCTGCAGAAGAAACGACAACCTTTGCCGTTGCGGTAATTCCGAGTGAGCTGTCATTTGCTTTAACGGCAAGAATATATGTACCTGCCTTAGCGGGCGTCCATGTGCAGGAATTTGAAGTCGAAGCAGATTTTATCGTTGTTCCGTCATTAACCATAAAGGTATATTTTACCGTACCCTTGGCATTTGATGCAGCAGCAGTGAGCTTTACCGTCTGACCTGCAACAGCCTTTGTTACAGAAGGAGTAAGCTTTACGGAAAGGCTCTTTACAGATGCAGGAAGATCCGATATAGTCTGTTTGAAAAGAATTTTTCTGCTTGCGGAGACCTCAAAACCGGGAGCACCTGAGTCGGGCACCTGAACACCTGAGTCATTATTGAAGATAAGCTTAACTGTTCCTGTAAATTTATCGGGATATTCGTATGACCAATAATCTCCGCCTTCATTGTTCATAGGCTCACCCGGCCAGGATGCATTTGATATAACGCTTGAGCCTGAATCATCATAGGCATAACAGTATACCTTCTGCCAGCCGTATAAGGAATTATCGAATACGGCTCCACCCTTTCTGAGCGTGGGGTATTCAGAGCTTTCAACCTTTTTCGTAAAGGTGTAGGTCTTTGATTTGGAAATGCCGTCAGATGCAGTTCCCTCTACAGTGAGTGTAACATCTTCGCCTGTAGCTGTATAAGTGCCGAGAGTTATCGTTTTCTTTGTTCCTGTAAAGCTGCCCGATGCACCCTCAGAGGTAGTGTATTTTACCTTAGCAGCACCTGTCACCTTAATATTTACATTAACAGAATCGGTATTGAATACATTTGAGCCTGTTGCAGACTCTGCAGATATTCTTACAGCCGTCGGCTCCTGAGGTGAAACCTTGCCGTAATCCTTCTTCGGATTATAGACAACGGCTATACCGTCAGCATTCTTGACATTGCCCTTTACAACACCGCCAGATACAGTAAACTTCTCACCTGTCACCTGGTCATAATATGTGCCGTCCTGCATTCCTACACTGAGAGATACAGCACCCGGACCGCCGCCCCTTACGATGACAATACCTGTTTTTCCTCTGAGGTTATAAGCGATATTTCCGGAAGCACCAAGCTTTTCGCTCTGTCCGACAAAGAAATTTCTGAATCTGTTCGCCGCAACTACGGCAGGATCAGCCCATGTGATCGTGCCGACATCGCCTATCTGTGTCTGCTCGTCAATATTCTTCATTATATCCGCAGTAGACTGTCTTGCCTTGGATACATCACCCGCAAGAATATCCTTTGAATAATAAGGTCTTGCGAAGAACAGACCCGTTGAATCCTTTCTTGATGCTATAATAGCCCATACCTGCTTTATAACAGTGTCGTTAGCATCGTAGGAAGATCCGCCGCCCATGTATGTATCATGTGACTCGGGCCAGAGTACAGCCCTGTTTCCCTGACCGTGGATATATCCGTTAAAGCCCGATGCTGCAAGCGCATCAACATGGCCGTGCATTACACTGTTTCGGAGGTTGTCACTTGTTGAATTATCGGTAAGAGACATCTTGCTGAGGTAGTAATTCTCGGCATTGGAATCGTCAATACGGTTGAGCACCTCACCGTAGAAGTATACACCGTCATATCCGTTTTTCTGCTTGTAATAAGCTCTTGCTCCGTCAAGTACGACATCCCAGAAATCACTTGCAAATGAAGCATTGTCCTTCGGTGTTTCAATATGCTTTGCAGCGTCAAATCTGAAACCGTCCGCACCGCAGTCTATACATTCCTTCAGAAGATTCAGCACCATTTGCTGTACCTTCTTATCTCCTGTGTTGAGGTCGGGCATACCCATATTTCCCTGAGTAACGTCAAATCTTCCGTCACTCGAATGTGTCCATGAAGTGCTTATGTGCCAATAGCTCGGGTCAGTCAGCATATCCTTTTTCCAGAACTCTCCGACCTGCGGTGAGATATCTGACATTACAGCCTTCTGGTTATCGGCAAGAGAAGCACCCTTCTGACCTATTTTATAGCCCTGTATATTTCCCATGTGATTGGCTACTATGTCAACTATTACTCTTACCCCATATTTTTCAGCTTCATCACACATAGCCTTGAATTCAGACTTTGTTCCGAGCCATGAATAGCCGTTATCGCAGATCGAGAATGTTACAGGCTGATAGAGCTTCCACCAATTGCCGTCCTCACCGCCTGTACCGTTAGGAATACCGACGTTACCGTAGGCAACACCCTCCCAATAATAGTCCTTCGGCTGCTGAACAGGCGAGGTCTGTATAGATGTGAAGCCTGCAGCTGCAATATCCTTCATGTATTTCCTGATATTATTGTACGACCAATTCCAGCAATGAAGTGTAACGCCTTCCTGTGACGTCTTTGCGAGACCGTAGTCAACAGACGCTGCCGATGCCGCAGCAATAGGCGCGGTATCGTATGCATTATAGGCATACACACTTCCGCCCATTCCGACAAGACCTGTGCCTATCACCGCAGCTGCAAGTGCTGCAGAGCCAAGTCTTGATACTATCCTGTGCTTTATGCTTTTGCTTTCAGAATACAATAAAAACACTCTCCTGTCATTTATTTTAGGATTAAAATACGGTACTATGCTGATTTTACAACATTTTTTCCCGTTTGTAAAACACGATTTTCCACAAGGGAAAATGCCTTTCCACATATTTCGTTAGGTAAAAAAACTAACATTCAGCATATTCAACAATAATAGAGCGAAGTCTTTATTCGATAATACAATAATAAAAGCCCGTTTTATGCAATTTGAATATCAACGGGCTTGATTTTTTTCTGTTTTGACAGCTCACATAGGAGAAATGTCGAATGACATCTGAGGTTCATCTTTTTTTCTGAGGTCGATCTTTTCGTTATCGTTATTTTCTATTTTTCCGTCAAATCCTATAGTACAGCTGCGGCATATATACTGTTCCTCGGTATTTCTGAACGTGTAAAACACTTTTACAGAATTATCAGACCATTCAACCTTATATTCGCCGCTGCCGAAGGGCAGGTATCTGTCTGTTCTGAGGTCAGCAAGCTTTTTTTCCTCATCATCAAGATACAGTTCTATACCCGATACCTTATCATCAGAGTATTCCTTTACGGTAAGTACCCTGCTGCCGTCACTGTTTTCAAAATTATAGGTATGGTATCTTTTTATCTCTACATAGTCCTTCATCATATTGATAGATACTATATAAACCAGTGCACCTGCCGAAACAAGACCGCAGAAGCAGGTAAAGATGACTGTTGCCGTTACAACGCCTTCCTTTGCTTTGAACTTTTTGAGTATCGGCAGCATAAGAATTCCAAAGACCATAAGACACAGCATAACTACAAGCGCTATGCTCATAAAACGGTTATCCATTATTCATGTTCTCCTTCTGACTGTTATTATCGGACTGTACATTATTTTCATTTTCGGAGCATTCTCTGCAGATACCGTAAAAAACCGTTCTCAGAGGATCAATAGCAAAGCCGTGTTCGGAATATACATGAGACGCAAGCTCTTTGACATGACTGCATTCAAGATGTATGAGCTTTCCGCACTTCTCGCATTTCAGGTGAAAATGCTCATGACAGCCGCTGTCAGGCTCAACATATTGAAAACAGGCTCCTGTAGTAGAGTCAACGGTATATTTCCTGACAATACCCTGTTCTACAAGCTTATCAAGATGCCTGTATATGGTAGCCGTTCCGACATGATTTCCCTGTCCTGTAAGGTAGTCGCTTATTCCGTTAACGGTAACATGACTGTCCTTATGCTCCGTCATATACTTTAATATTGTATCACGCTGTTTAGTCTTGTATCCGTTCGAGCCGCCCATATATACTCCTTCACTCCGTAAACAATATGAAAACCATTTTCATCTTACACTATCCTTTCCCGAAAGTCAAGAGAACTAAATTACACCTTTGAAACACCTCAATTACACATTTGATACACCTTAAAGCTTTTTCACAATAATGTAAAATACAAAAAGCACAGGCACGGTAAACTATTATAAGAATACCGTGCCTGTCATGCATCAGTGAAGCCTGCCGGCTGCGGATCGTCCGCAGCTAAAAGCAGAATTTTTATTGTTTTTCGTTTTTCTCAAAGACAAAAGCTCCGTCTTTATAACCGCATATAACCTTGTCTCCTGCCTTTATAGAGCCTTCAAGTATCTTTTCGGAAACAGCGTCTTCAATCTTTGACTGAATAGCTCTTCTGAGCGGTCTTGCGCCGTATATTTCGTCAAAGCCTGCATCTGCGACAGCCTTTACAGCTTCGTCACTGAACTCAGCTTCGACTCCTATCTCAGAAAGCCTTGATCTGAGCGATACAAGCAGATTTTCAGCGATCTTGCAGATATCATCGCTTGTAAGCCTGTTGAATACTATAATATCATCAACTCTGTTGAGAAACTCCGGCTTGAATACCTTCTTAAGCTCGGAGAGTACGTTCTCTCTGATCTTCTCATCGTCTCTCTTTTCAGTTTCCTCTCCCCCGAAAAATCCGAGACTTGTCTGCTTTTCGGTTATAAGCCTTGCTCCGACATTTGAAGTCATGATTATTACGGTATTTCTGAAATTGATATGTCTGCCCTGTGAATCCGTAAGTCTGCCGTCATCAAGTATCTGTAAGAGCATATTGAATACATCAGGGTGTGCTTTCTCTATCTCATCAAAAAGAAGTACCGAATAAGGACGTCTTCTTACAGCCTCAGTAAGCTGACCGCCTTCGTCATAGCCTACATATCCCGGAGGTGAGCCGATAAGCTTGGATACCGTATGCTTTTCCATATATTCGGACATATCAAAGCGGATCATTGCGTTTTCGTCTCCGAACATAGCCTGTGCAAGCGCCTTGCACAGCTCTGTCTTACCAACACCTGTAGGACCGAGGAATATAAACGAACCTACGGGTCTGTTCGGGTCTTTTAGTCCTACCCTGCCTCTGCGTATGGCTCTTGCTACAGCGGAAACAGCTTCGTCCTGACCGATTATCCTCTTATGCAGTATCTCCTCAAGTCCAAGAAGTCTTGTGCTTTCCTCCTGAGTGAGCTGTACTACAGGAACACCTGTCCAGCTTGAAACTATATTGGCTATATCCTCCGCTGTTACCTCACCGTTCTTATGCTCGTTCTTTTCCTGCCATTCCCTTTTTTTATTTTCAAGCTCTTCACGGAGCTTCTTTTCCTCATCTCTTATCCTTGCCGCACGCTCAAACTCCTGAGTGTTTATAGCTTCCGCCTTTTCCTGCTCAAGAGCCTTGAGTCTGTTCTCTGTCTCTTGAAGGTCGTCAGGCGCCGTATGCGCTCTGAGTCTCACACGGGACGCTGCCTCATCAATAAGGTCTATAGCCTTATCGGGAAGAAATCTGTCCGCAATATATCTTGAAGAAAGCTTGACTGCTGCATTTATAGCTTCGTCACTTATCCTGACCTTATGATGTGCTTCATATCTGTCACGCAGTCCCTTGAGTATCTCTACAGCTTCGTCTTCGGTAGGCTCACCTACTGTAACAGGCTGGAAACGTCTTTCAAGGGCAGCATCTTTTTCAATATATTTACGGTATTCGTTTATTGTTGTAGCACCTATTACCTGAAAATCACCTCTTGCAAGTGAAGGCTTGAGAATATTAGCCGTATCGGTAGAACCTTCAGCAGAGCCTGCACCGATGATAGTATGCAGCTCATCTATGAACAGCACAATATTACCTGACTTTTTCACCTCGTCAATAGCTCCGCTTATCCTGTCCTCAAAATCGCCTCTGTATTTTGTACCTGCGATCATGCTTGTAAGGTCAAGTGAGACTATCCTTTTATTTTTGAGTGTCTCAGGCACATCACCCTCAACTATTTTAAGAGCAAGACCCTCTGCAACCGCAGTTTTGCCGACACCCGGCTCGCCGATCAGACACGGATTATTCTTTGTTCTTCGGGAGAGTATCTGAATAACTCTTTCTATCTCCTGCTGTCTGCCGATAACGGGGTCTATTCCGCCCTTGGCAGCTATTGCCGTAAGGTCTCTGCCGTATTTGTCGAGAAGCTTTGTGCTGCCGCTGTCAGAGCCTCTTGATGAGCCTTCGCCCATGCCGATGCTCTGACCGTCAAATCCGCTTTCACCCTCACCTTCGCCGAAAGTCTGTCTCAGCTCGTCCGCTACATCGCTGAGATGTACATTCATCATACCGAGGAACTTCACGGCAAAGCTGTCGGGGTCCGACATCAGAGACATTAGTATATGCTCTGTTCCGACATAGTTATGTCCCATTCTGCCTGCCTGTCTGACTGAATTCTGAAGAGTTCTTTTTGTACGGGGTGTGAAATCCTCAGGTGTGAGCCTTGTTGTATCTCCCGTACCTATATTTTCCTTGATAAGTGAAGAAAGCTTATCTGCGGAAGCTCCGCACTTGTCAAGTATTGTATAGGCTGCTCCTTCACCGCCGAGAAGAAGTCCGAGCAGTATATGCTCACTTCCCACATAGGTATGACCCATACGCTGTGCTGCTTCGATCGCAAGGTTAATTGCCTTATTTGCCTTTTCAGTAAAACCGTTGAATTTATACATACTCTTACCTCCCTATATTATCCCTTGTTCTTTTTCCTGTTATTAGTCTGCTGTTTTTTATACAGCAGAATGTCTTATTCTTTAATTGTACTGCCGTCGCTGTTTTCAAGTCTCCGGCAGGCAGGTATACTCTTGCTGCTGAGAGCTGTTTTGACAAGCTCGGCTCTGATACGGTCTCTTTCGGCAGGTGTCAGCTTCTTGCCGATATTCTTCATAAGCGTTGCAGGCTGTATCTCGATGAGCAGTCTGTTCAGTGTCTCGAAGTCTATCTCAAAGCAGCCCATTTCAACACCAAAACGGACATTCGAGAGCAGCTTCATGCACTCGCTGTTGCTGACAAGCTTTGCATACATCAATATTCCGTAGGAGCGGTATATCTCGTCAAGAACATTGATATTATCGGAAAGCTTTTCTCTTGCGTTTCTTTCCTGAGTCACAAGCTGGCAGGCTATATCGTTCAGGTTTTTAATAGCCTCCTTCTCGGTTATACCGAGCGTTACCTGATTGGAAAGCTGATAAACAGCGCCTGTCGGTTCCGAGCCTTCACCGTAAAGACCTCTTATAACAATACCGAGTTTGGAAAGTGATGCCGCTATCTTTCCCATTGCACCGCTCTCACGCAAAGCAGGAAGATGAAGCATAAGGGAAGCTCTCATACCCGTACCGATATTTGTAGGACACTGTGTAAGATAGCCGAGCTTTTCATTGAATGCGAAGTTCAGCCTTTCATCAAGCAGTGTATCTATCTTATCGGCAAGCTCATAGGTCTCGTCAAGCTTCATACCAGAGCTTATCACCTGAATTCTTACATGGTCCTCCTCGTTTATCATAATGCTTACGGATTCATCATCGAGCAGGAGCAAGCCTCTGCCCTGTCTCTGAGAAATGAATTCAGGGCTTACAAGGTGTCTTTCAACGAGAGATACAGCCTCCTCCTGAGTAAGCTCCGACATCTGTATATAGCGGAAACGGTCTGATATAGCCGAATGACCCTCCAGAACAGCCTCCTTTACTATCGAAGCCACCTTACGCTTTTTTTCGTCCGACAATCTGCACGGGAAAGGATATTCCCTCAGATTTCTCGCAAATCTTATTCTCGTGCTGATAACGACATCGTTAACATTCTTCAGATCTGTATATTTTTTCTCTGACATAACGCTCACTCCCTTCACCCGTTAGCGGAATTTTCCGCATTGGTTTTTTCAAGCTCTCTGATACGGTCTCTCAGCTCTGCAGCTTTTTCAAACTCCTGAGCCTTGATAGCCTGTTCAAGCTCTGCTCGGCATTTTGCAATTTCGTTTCTGAGCTTTACTCCGGCACCTGCCGAATGAGCAAGTTTTCCTGTATGAGATGTTCTTCCGTGTATTCTTCTTACCGAAGGAAGAAGCTCATCATAGAATGTATCATAGCATTCTGCACAGCCGACCTTTCCGCTTTTTGCTATATCCTCAAAGCTTGAGCCGCAAAGCTGACAGCGCTTCAAGCTTCTCGGAGCGGATATTCCGCCCATAAAACTGCCGAAGAGCTTATCAAGGTCGAAACCTGCATCGTCAAGGAACGATGCATAGCCGTATTTCTTTGCACAATCGCTGCAAAGTCTGTATTCCTTTAATTCACCGTTGAGTATTGTTTTGATGTGGGTAGTTGCTTCTTTCTTTTCGCATGACTGACATAACATAGTGATTCCTCCATTCTTTCTTTTTATTATGCCTGCAGCAGCACAAGGGTAGCCAGCATATTTTTCATTATTGCAGCTCTCAGTGTATCCCTTATCTCCTGCGGTACATCTTTATATGCTTTATCTGACAGAGCCGACATTATAAGTACCTTTTCATAGGTATCTATCATGCTGCGCTGTGCCATATTATCAAGTATGGTCTCCGCCGCCGTTGATGATATACTGCTGCCGATAGAATTTACAATATGCATTATGGCTATTCTTCTGTCGGTAGTTATACGGGTTATCCTGATATATCCGCCTCCGCCTCTTCTGCTCTCTACAATATACCCCTGTTCAGGCGTAAATCTTGACGAAATTACATAGTTGATCTGGCTCGGAACACATCCTAAAAGCGAGGCAAGCTCATTTCTCTGTATCTCTGCATTTCCGTCTTTCTCATCAAGCATATTTATAATGTATCTGGCTACGATATCACTCATTTTCATCTCTGTCACCTCCTTTGCCTGCATCCGGATTACTTTTGTCAGGCGCTTTTATTATTGACCGCTTTATCCTGCTTATATCGTTTAAGTTATTATCCTATGGCATTTCTGACTTTCTCTGACCTTGTGATTTCATTATATCCGAATAGTCAGAAAAGGTCAAAGTCAGAATAAGTCAAATTTACCTGTTTTATCAAGGCAGAAACAACAAAATCTCCGTTTTTCTCTTAATTTCTATGATTTTTGCATTTTTCCTTATTTTTTAATTCAAAAGCCTGAAAGCACTTAAGATAAAAGAAATAATCTGACCTTTAGCAAAAAAGTCAACGAATAATTCTTGCCTGAAAAGTCAAAAAAATAATCCCGTGGTTTTATTGACAAAAACGGGAAGATATTATATAATTGTTCAGGTCGATAATAAATGCCGGTATGTCGGAATTGGCAGACGAGACAGACTCAAAATCTGTTATCCGCAAGGGTGTGTGGGTTCAAGTCCCACTACCGGCAC
>CACXGH010000143.1 GCA_902767175.1 uncultured Ruminococcus sp. | reverse complement strand
GTCAGTATTCCTGCGGTAGTTTGATACAATCTGACGAAAAAATCTGCTGCGCATCTGCGGCACTATCTCTGTGCGGTATTACCTTAAGAGGAAATGTCTGCATAAGAAAGCAGCTTTTATCAGATGCTTTCTTATGCAAACATTGTACACATTATACTAAGCGGCGCCTTCCTGATTAAAAGTGTCTGCTTTTAATCAGAAAGCAGTATTACGGTCAAAAAACATAAAGGGGAGATAAGCATGATAGAAAAGGGAAGTATCATAAACGATACATACAGAATAGAGGAGAAAATCGGCGCAGGAGGAGGAGGCACTGTCTTTAAGGCGTATCATCTCAGACTGCAGAAATATGTAGTTGTAAAGAGGATAAATGATGCATGGGTGGATATTATGGATTCCCGCAAGGAAGCGGATATTATAAAAAACCTTAAGCATCAGTATCTGCCGCAGGCTTATGACTTTCTGCAGATGGAGGACGGTATTTATACCGTAATGGATTTTGTGCCGGGTGCGTCTCTTGATAAATACATCAAGAGCGGCTTTAAATTCAGACAGCAGCAGGTGCTTTATTGGGCAAAGCAGATCACCGAGGCTCTGGTGTATCTTCATTCACAGAAGCCGCCCATAATACACAGTGATATAAAGCCTGCCAATATTATGATAAACCTTGAGGGAGATGTGTGCCTGATAGACTTCAATGTGTCTCTTACAAGCACACCGTACAGCAGCATAAGCGCAACAAGCAAAGGATATGCGGCGCCTGAACAGTATCTGAATATTAAACCGCTCAATACGCCTGTTGAGGGCAGGCCGTTTGTGCCTGAATATAATTTCGGCATGACTGCTCCGCTTGACAGAAGGTCTGATATTTACAGTCTCGGAGCTACGCTGTATCATCTTATGACAGGTCAGCGTCCCCCGAAAAACCATGAGGAAAAGCTGCCGGAGATACCCCTGCAGCTTGAAGGCTTTGACGAGACATTAATAAATATCGTCAACAAAATGACAAAATACGACCCGAGAGAAAGGTATCAGACGGCAGATGAGCTGCTGAGTGACCTTAATAATATCAGAAAGCTTGACAAGCGTGCCGTAAAGCATAAAAGGGCAAAGGTTATTGTAAATGTTGTGTTCCCTGTTATAATGGCAGGTGCTGTAGTGCTCGGGGCTGCAGGCTATATGCTTATGAAAAAAGAAGCCGATGCGGATTTCAATGACAGGCTGACATACGCATCTGAGCTTATTGACAATAAGGACTTTGAGAAGGCTGAACAGACATACAGCGAGCTTATTGAGAAATTCCCTGACAGGGCAGAGCCGTATTCGGGCATGATAAGAATGTATACCGAGCAGTACGAGTTTGAAAAGGCAACAGAATATGCCGATGAAGTAATGGGGAAGCATAGCTTTGAAGGTTCGTCAAACTCTGACAGTGCACTGAGCAATTATTATTATCTTATCGGCAATGCTTACTTTGAGCTTGAGAACTATGACAAGGCGAATGAGTATTACACAAAGGCTATGGAGAAAAGCGATGAGAACAGGGAGCTTTACCGTGACTTTGCAATATCCCTTTCACGCAGCGGATATGTTGACAAAGCGGAGGAGCTGCTTGCACAGGCTGAGGATAAAGGACTTGAGGACGATAAGATACAGCTTGTAAGCGCAGAAATTGCTTTTGCAAAGGGTGAATTCGACAATGCGGAGCAGCAGCTTTCCGCACTTGCGGCAAAAACTGCCGATACAGAGCTTGCACAGAGGGCTTGGCTGTATCTTTGCAGAGTATATCAGCGTGAAGGAAAATATGACGAGGTGATAAGCACTGTCGAAAAGAACAAGGCTGTGTTCAATGCGTCAAGAATAAGAACGGCGGAGCTTATGTGTGCCGAGGCTTATCTTGCAAAGGCAGGAACTGCCGATGGAGCACAGAAAAAAGAGCTTGCACAGAAGGCTGCGGATATTTATACAAGCCTGAAAAACAGCGGTGCCGTATCAAAGAAAACGGAATTCAATCTTGCGACAGCCTATGAATACCTTGATGATGTTGTGGGCGCACAGACTATTCTGAATGATATGATGATTGAATTCCCCGATGACCCCGACGTATATGCAAGGCTTGCGATACTTGAAGCGGATAAGCAGGCTCTGCAGCCTGTGACAAGGAGAAATTATGACAGATTCAGGAAATACTATGACAAGGCAGAAAAGCTCGACAGACAGAATAAAGTAAACGGTACGAGCAGTACCTACATCTCAACAATGGAGACCCTTATGGACAGAATAAGGGAAGGCGGCTGGATAAAGGAGTGACGGATATGAGTATTGGAGCAATAATGCTTTACGGCGGAACAGGACTTTTTGCAGCGGCGCTTATCGGTTTGATAATATCAAATGCCGTTCTTGCTTCAAAGGGCAAAAAGATCAAAAAAATGATGAACGACAGCTACGGTGAGTGACCGTGACAGGGATCCGGAACAGGTAATGTTTGCGGTGCTTGCTGCAAAGGAGCGGAAAAGGTGTGAAGAGACAAAAGAGAATAGCGGTGATAAATGATTTTTCGGGCTTCGGAAGATGCTCCCTTATGGTATCTGCTCCGATAATATCGGCTATGAAGGTGCAGTGCTGTGCGCTGCCGACTGCAATTTTTTCCAATCATACGGGATATGATGAATATTTCTTTGATGATTATACCGACAAGATGAAGAAGTATTATAGTTATTGGGAAAAACTCGGTCTTGAATTTGACGGAATATATACGGGTTTTCTCGGTTCTGTAAGGCAGGTAGAGATAGTCGGGGATTTTATAGAACGATTTGCAAAGAAGGATACGGCAATAATTGTTGACCCTGTAATGGGGGATAACGGAAGATGCTACGATACGATAGATGATGCTTTCCGGATAGAACTGAGAAGGCTGCTGCCTGTGTCGACTATTATTACACCAAATCTTACGGAGGCTTGTCTGCTTGCCGGTACAGAGTACCGTGAATACGGTGCCGATGAAAAGGCGCTTGAGGAGATTGCACTGAGACTGAGGGAGCTTGGAGCTGAAAATATAGTAATAACCGGTGTACAGGACGGAAATGATATTTGCGATTATGTTTACAGCGGTGACGGCAGAGCGGTGTTGCTGAAACAGCCGTCCGGAGGAACTGCTCATGCGGGAACGGGCGATGTTTTTGCGTCGGTGATAGCCGCCGATGCGGTAAACGGGATAGATTTCATTGCGTCCGTTAAAAAGGCGGCTGCTTTTGTCGGCAGAGCGATAAGACTTTCCGATGAAATGAATATCCCAGCACAGGACGGTGTATGCTTTGAGGAGATATTGTGCGAATTGGCTGAATAGCTGTGTGCTTAGCCAATATAGTTATTATGAACATTATTAACTGACGAAAGGCGGATATTAACCTAAAAATTGCAGAATTATTAAAAAGATATTGTAAAACGATGAGGTTTTGTGCTATGATATAGTGAGATAGAATGAATTGTATAAGAGTATGCTGCGAAAGGAATAGATCGGTTATGAAAATGAAAAAAGGATTGAAATGTCTTTTTGTTTCTGTTATGGCAGCATCGGTAATGCTTGTTTCGGGTATTACGGTATCTGCAGAGCCTGACGAGCCTGTAACGGATCCGGGTGAAGTGATAACCGAGCCTGTTGAACAAGATGAACCTGCTGACAATGATAACAGTGTTGAAGAGCCTGTAACAGATGATCCGGCAGATGACGAGCCTGTGACGGACGATCCGGCAGACAGTGAGCCTGTAACAGATGATCCGGCAGATGATGAACCGGAGCCGCCTGCTGAGGAAAGCAGTGAATATACGCCGGATATTGCGGAGCAGCCCGATGAGGAAAGTCCGGCTATAATTCCCGATGAACCGGGCTATATCGGTGATGAGTCGGCTGAGCCGCCCTATGAAGAAAGCTTTTTTGCCGATTACGATGTAAACAATGAGGATTATTACGTTGAATACGGAAACGATAATGAGTATGAGTTTCAGCCTGAGATACCGCAGAATGATACCTCATCGCTTGATATATCCGATTATGAGGTGTCGGATCTTGAGACTCTTACATCTGAGGACTGGGAGGAGCTGAAAAAAGAGCAGGGAATATCCGAAAGCTCAAGCTTCAGCCTTAAAAAAACCGCCGCAAACGGCAACAACGATCCGTTTGCCAAGCTGAAGGGCGAAAGCACGGGCGGAAATGACGATTGGGTATATCTTGCATGGGGTCTGACACTCATAGGAGCAGGTGTGCTGGCAATAGCTGCGGTAGTTATAGCTCATGTATATTCAAAGCGCAGGGCAAAATAAGGCTTCGCTTTGAAAATACACGGCTTTTATATAGATCTGCAAAAAGGAAATGCTTGAAACGGAGGAAACTGTCAGAATGGAAAATCAGGAACTTTTGGAAATGAAAAAAAATGCCTGTAAAGTAAGGCTGTACACCGTTGAGGGTGTGTTTAATGCAAAATCGGGTCATCCGGGCGGCTCTCTTTCTGCTGCCGACATTATCACATACCTCTACTTCAAGGAGATGAACGTTGATCCCAAGGATCCTAAAGCACCCGGCAGAGACCGTTTCGTGCTTTCAAAGGGTCATTGCTGTCCTGCTCTTTACGGCGCTCTTGCGCTGAAGGGCTATTTCCCGGCAGATGAGATCAAGGTGCTCAGACATATCGGAGCAATGCTTCAGGGACACCCCGATATGAAGAATACTCCCGGTGTGGACATGAGCTCAGGCTCACTCGGTCAGGGTATCTCTGCTGCCTGCGGTATGGCTCTTGCAGCTAAGTATGACAAGGCTGACTACAGAGTATATGCAATGCTCGGTGACGGTGAGTGCGAAGAGGGTCAGGTATGGGAGGCTGCAATGTTTGCTTCTCACTATAAGCTTGATAACCTCTGTGTTATTGTTGACTTCAACGGTCTGCAGATAGACGGTCATGTAAATGATGTGGCAGGTCTTGAGCCTGTTGATAAGAAATTCGAGAGCTTCGGTTTTGAGGTGATCACTATAGACGGTCATAATTTCGATGAGATAGAGTCCGCCCTCAATAAGGCAAAAACAGTAAAGGGCAAGCCTACTGCCATTATTGCCAAGACGATCAAGGGCAAGGGTGTTTCCTTCATGGAAAATCAGGTGGGCTGGCACGGAAAAGCTCCTAACGCAGACGAATATAAGATCGCAATGGACGAGCTTAGCGCTCAGCTTAAAGCATTGGAGGCATAATCATGGCAGAAACAAAGAAAATAGCTACGAGAGAAAGCTTCGGTCTTGCACTTTGCGAGCTTGCAAAGGAGCATCCCGAAATAGTTGTTCTTGATGCGGACCTTGCTGCTGCAACAAAGACAGAGATATTCAAGAAGGCATATCCCGACCGCTTTTTTGACTGCGGTATTTCAGAGGGCAATATGATCGGTGTTGCTGCAGGTCTTGCGGCCTGCGGAAAGGTTCCTTTTGCCGCATCATTCGCAATGTTTGCGACAGGCAGAGCTTATGAGCAGATAAGAAACTCGGTAGGTTATCCTCATCTTAACGTCAAGATCGCAGGTTCACACGCAGGTATTACTGTAGGTGAGGACGGAGCGACACATCAGTGCTGCGAGGATCTTGCACTTATGAGAACTATTCCCGGAATGGTCGTTCTCAATCCGGCAGATCATTATGAAATGACAGAGGCTGTAAAGGCAGCTTACGCTTATGACGGCCCTGTATATATAAGACTTGGCAGACTTGCAATTGACAGCTTCAATGATCCCGATAACTATAAGTTCGAGATCGGCAAGGGTGTTACTCTTAAAGAAGGCGATGATGTTACAGTCATTGCAACAGGTCTTGTTGTCAATGAGGCGCTCAAGGCTGTAAAGGCACTTGAGGCAAAGGGGATTAATGCCCGTCTTATCAATATGCATACAATAAAGCCGATTGATAAGGATATAATAATCAAGGCTGCAAAGGAGACAGGCAGTATCATCACTGTAGAGGAACACAATATTATCGGAGGTCTCGGTGAGGCTGTTTGTGCTGTTACAAGTGAATACAGCCCCGTCAAGGTTACAAGGCTTGGTATTGAGGATATCTACGGACACAGCGGTCCTGCGCTGGGACTTCTCTCTGAGTTCGGTCTTGATGCCGAAGGACTTGAGAAGCGTATTGAGTCTATAGTAAAGAAATAACAAGCGTCGATGTCCCCCGAGTCTCGCCTGCCGGCTCGGTCGGTGCTTCTGCCTTCGGCAGAGGTGTCCACCGGACACCCG
>CACXGH010000142.1 GCA_902767175.1 uncultured Ruminococcus sp. | reverse complement strand
ATGCGGATGTAGCTCATCTGGTAGAGCGCAACCTTGCCAAGGTTGAGGTAGCGAGTTCGAGCCTCGTCATCCGCTCCAGAAATGCTCCTCACTAATGTGCGTGGCTCAGAGAATAATTAATAGTGAATAACGAATAATTTATAAAAATGTCATCGGGATATTTCTGAATTATTCGTTATTCACTATTTTTCATTATGGATTTATTTCGTTTCCGGGAACTTGCTCTGACACTTATTAATATTGAAAAACAGAATAAAATAGTATATAATGTAACAGAAAGACAATTTGAGACCAAATATAGTGCTTTTATTGGTTAAATCTATAAAAATATCGAATTGTCTTTATTTTTTCGATTTTTCGTAATATAATATATTAGTATGCTTATATTCCCCGATCATAACCATTTTATGAGATTGGAAGTGTTTATCCTATGGCAGAAAACTATTCACATCTGCTCGATAATGTTAAACGAATACACTTTGTCGGTATCGGCGGCTCAGGTATGTGCCCTTTAGCTGAAATACTTCACAATGAAGGCTTTGAGATCACAGGCTCAGATACCGCAGAATCAGATACTCTTCAGCGTATCCGTTCTTACGGAATACCTGTTACAATGGGACATTATCCCGAAAATGTCAACGGTGCTGACCTTGTTGTCTATACCGCTGCCGTAAAGCTTGATAACCCCGAGCTTGTTTCCGCTAAGACTCAGAATATACCTGCTGTCGAAAGGTGCATAATGCTCGGTGCAGTAGTTGAGAAATATAAAAGCTCTATTGCTATAAGCGGTACTCACGGCAAAACAACTACTACATCAATGATCACTCAGATACTTACAATGTCCTCGCTCGACCCTACTGCTATAATAGGCGGTAAACTCCCCTTTATCGGCGGCAACAGCCGTGTCGGCAAATCCGACTATATCGTATGCGAGGCGTGCGAATACGTTGATACCTTCCTGCACCTGTACCCTGCTGTGGCAGTCGTGCTTAATGTTGATGAGGATCATCTCGACTATTTCGGCACTCTCGACAGAATCAAGGATTCATTCAAAAAGTTCATCGGACAGACCTCCTCATGCATCGTTATTAACGGTGATGACAAGAATTCTATGGAGTGTGCAGCCGATATAATAAAGAGCGGCAGCAAAAAGATAGTCACCTTCGGTTTCGGCAAGAAAAATGACTTCCGTGCGGAAATTACAGGAGAATCTTCCGTCTGCGACAGCTTCGACCTTTATCATAAGGGCGAAAAGCTTTGCTCTGTAAATCTTAAAGTTCCGGGCAAGTTCAATGTCATGAATGCCCTTGCGGCAGCCGCTGCATCTATAACTCTCGGTGTCGCTCCGGAAGATGCCGCAAAGGCTCTTGAGGAGTTCCGCGGTGCTCACAGACGTTTTGAAATACTAGGTAAGCCCTGCGGAATAACTGTAGCTGACGATTTTGCTCATCATCCGACAGAGCTGAGAGCTACTCTTACAACAGCCATGAGCATGGGATTCAGACAGGTATGGGCGGTATTCCAGCCGCATACCTTCTCAAGAACATACACCTTCCTGAATGAATTTGCAGAAGTGCTTTCTATCCCGGATCATGCTGTACTTTCAGAGATACTTCCCGTCCGTGAAAAGAACACCTATAATATTTATTCAAAAGACCTTGCCGAAAAGATAGACGGCTGCGTATGGTTCAAGACGTTTGAAGAAATAGCCGACTATGTTACCAAAAAGGCAAAACCAGGAGATCTGATAATCACCATCGGCGGCGGAAACGTTTATATGTGTGCCGATATGATAATGAAAAAGCTGAGCGGAAAAGAATAAATCGCTAATCTCTTAAAAAGGTTGTGAAAATAAAGTTGGAAAAAAGATTAAAGCTGTACGGATTCAATAATCTGACAAAAACCCTGAGCTTCAATATATACGATGTCTGCTATGCTAAAACAGAGCGTGAACAGAAGGATTATATTGCTTATATTGATGAGCAGTACAATTCAGAGCGTCTGACAAATATTCTTTGTCAGGTCACTGAGATGATAGGCGCTACGGTGCTGAATATATCAAAGCAGGACTATGACCCTCAGGGAGCAAGCGTTACGCTGCTTATTTCAGAGACAGGACTGCCTGAAAAGATAGATGAATCCTGCAACTGCGGAAAATTTGCCGCTGGCTATGCAGGCGACAGCACTATAGTTGGACATCTTGACAAAAGTCATGTCACGGTACACACATACCCAGAATATCACCCTGACAATGCTATTGCTACGTTCAGGGTTGATATAGATGTATCTACCTGCGGCACTATCTCCCCTCTTAATACTCTTGATTTCCTTATCGACAGCTTTGATTCCGATATCATAACCATTGACTACAGAGTAAGAGGCTTCACAAGAGACACAAGCGGCAAGAAGCTTTTTTTAGACCATAAGATAACGTCTATTCAGGACTATATAAAAGACGAAACGCTGAAAAGATATGACACCGTTGATATTAATGTATATCAGGCAAATATCTTCCATACGCAATTGCTCATAAAGGAGCTTGAACTGCAGAATTATCTTTTCAAGACAGATGTTTATGAGATACCGCCAAAGGAAAGGCTCGCCATTTCAAACAGTCTGAGACGGGAAATGATAGAGATATTCAGCGGTACTAATGTTTATGACTGACGGAGATACTTAAAATGAAGCTTGACCAGAGCCGTGCACCTGTTTTTGAGGCACTAAAGCAATACAGAGAAAACCGAATAGTATCCTTTGATGTTCCGGGACATAAGCAGGGCAAGGGAAATCCTGAGCTTACGGAATTTTTAGGTAAACAGTGCATGAGCGTTGATGTTAACTCAATGAAACCGCTCGATAATCTGTGTCATCCTGTAAGCGTTATCAGAGAAGCCGAGGAACTTATGGCTGATGCCTTCGGTGCAGAACACGCTTTTTTCATGGTAAACGGCACTTCAAGCGCTGTACAGGCTATGGTAATGAGCGTGTGCAAGCGCGGTGACAAGATCATCATGCCAAGAAATGTTCACCGGAGCAGCATAAATGCTCTGATAGTATGCGGTGCCGTGCCTGTATATGTAAATCCCGGAGTGAATAAAAGACTTGGGATACCTCTCGGTATGTCGGTAGATTCAGTAAAAAGGGCTATAAGCCTGCACCCTGACGCTAAGGCTATAATAGTAAATAATCCGACATATTACGGAGTATGCTCTAATTTAAGAGAGATAGTAAAGCTTGCTCATGAAGCAGGAATGAAGGTGCTTGTCGATGAAGCGCATGGAACCCATTTCTACTTCGGAGATTATATGCCGCTGTCCGCAATGAGTGTCGGAGCAGATATGGCAGCCGTAAGTATGCATAAAACAGGCGGCTCGCTGACACAAAGCTCCGCCCTGCTTTTAGGCAAAGGTATTTCGGAAGGATATGTAAGACAGATCATAAACCTTACCCAGACAACAAGTGCTTCTTATCTGCTGCTTTCTTCCCTTGATATTTCAAGAAAAAATCTTGCGCTTAACGGCAGAAGGATATTTGAATGGGTAACGGAGCTTGCTTCATACGGCAGGAACGAAATAAACAAGCTCGGAGGGCTTTATGCTTTTTCAAGGGAGCTTATTGACGGAGACGCTGTATTTGATTTTGATCCGACCAAAATATCCGTTCACACCCGTGATATAGGACTTGCGGGAATAGAGGTCTATGACATACTCAGAGACAAATATGATATTCAGATAGAATTCGGTGACATCGGCAATATTCTTGCTATAGTATCCGTAGGTGATAAGATACTTAATGTAGAGAGACTTATATCGGCTCTTTATGAGGTAAAGAGACTATATTCAAAGGATTCGGCAGGAATGCTCGACCATGAATATATAGAGCCGGTCGTAATGTGCTCACCACAGGACGCATTTTATGCAAATAAAAAGCAAATT
>CACXGH010000141.1 GCA_902767175.1 uncultured Ruminococcus sp. | reverse complement strand
TTTGTGAATATGTGATTTTGGGGACAGTTTGGGGACACTTTCTGAAAAACCGCTGTATTTATCGGATGTCCAGCGGCAGAGATCAGAGCGAGGATAAATATACTGTCAGCGGCATAAATAGGCGGCTACTCTCTTATATTCGGAGGGTAGCCGCTTTATTTAATGTAAAAAACCTGTTTTAAAAACTTTTGTAAAACTTTTTCCCATTTCTACCTTTTCAGGTCGAATTTTTTCTTTATTGTGGGGATGTATGAAAGGAGTTTTTACAACACGAGGAGGAGAAAACAGAATGGAAACCGAAAAGTACACTATTCCCGAGTGATCGGAGTGAAACAGGCCGCCGCCGAATCCGGCACAGCACTCACCCGGAGCGTGGATCATAGCCGGACAGTTATATAAAAAACGATGATATACCGCAGTGCCGGAAAGTACGGCGGTTATTCAAACAAAAGGAGTGTGAAAATGTCAGGCACAAAAAAATATTATTGGCTGAAGCTGAAAGAGGATTTTTTTAATCAGAAATATGTAAAAGCTCTCAGAAGGCTGCCGGACGGAGACTGTCTGACGATCATTTACTTAAAAATGCAGCTCTTGACTCTGAACACTTCCGGCAGGCTGCCGTTTGAACACATTATGCCGAATTGTGAATCCGAAATAGCTCTGACAATAGATGAAGACGAGAACAAAGTACGATTTGCTATTGAAGCCTTAATAAACATGGGTGTTATTGAAAAATCAGATAATGATGATCTGTATTTGCTCTGTATGTCCGAGGTGATAGGCAGTGAATCGGACTCAGCAAAACGGGTCAGAGAATTCAGAAAAAGAAGTAAAGCGTTACAATGTAACGAAAAAGCAACGACAGAGACAGATAAAGAGACAGATACAGATATAGATAAAGAGACAGATACAGAAAATACTCTTTTGTCGGTCGGCACCGACAGCGGCGAGCCGATAAATTATAAGAATATCGTTTCTTTGTTCAATGAAATATGCGTTTCACTGCCGAAAATCAAAAATCTGTCCGACAACAGAAAGCGGAATATTAAAAAGGCAAATGAAATACTAAACGGAGATTTTGAAAATTTTTTCAGAAAGGTCGAAAGCTCCGATTTCCTGACCGGCAGAAAAGGAACATGGAACGGAGCTTGCTTTGACTGGATCATAAAGCCCCAAAACCTTATCAAGATCATCGAGGGCAATTACAATAACAAGGAACATCCGCAGAGCCGGAACACCGGCAGCGGTTACTATATTGACTATTCGGAGGGAACAGAGTGATAAATAATCTTATTGAAGAAATCAAAAAACGGGCGAAAGCCATCAGAAAAGAGGGCGACTATATTGACCCTGATACCGGTCTGCTGCATTGCGGTGTATGCCATGAGCCTAAACAGCAGATCGTAATACCCCACAATCACAGAGCTTTTCCGGCGGTGCGTGAGTGCCGCTGCGAGCGTGAACAAAGACAAAAGGAAAAAGAAGTGCTTGACCGTTACGACAGAGAGCAGCACCAAAAGGAGCTTGACAAGGGTATAAAAGCCGAAGCATTCAAGGGTTTTACTTTTGACAGGGACGACAAGAGGAATATAACCGTTTCAAAGCTGTGCTGTGATTATGTCCGGCACTTTGCCGAGGCTGAGCAGATCAGCAGCGGTTTATTATTCTATGGTGACGTCGGCGGCGGCAAGTCATTCTACGCCGGATGTATCGCAAATGCGCTGATAAAGAGAGGCGTTCCGGTTCTCTTTACAAGCCTGCGTGACCTTGTCGACAACAGACAGGCGGCAAAGTACAAGGGTGCGGAGCTTATCGGCCTGCAAGGCTACCGGCTTTTTGTGCTTGACGACATCGGAGCCGAAAAGCTGAACAGAACCGATCTTGATACCGCTTTTTCGGTGATCGATGATATTTATAATACAAAAAAACCAATGATCGTTACAACCAACCTTACAATCGCACAGATTGAAAAGCCTGACAATCTGGATATTGCACGCATTTACACCCGTATCCGGGAGCGCAGCCCCAAGAGCGTTTTTGTAGATAACTCAAATTACAACAGAATTAAAACAGCAGAAGAAAAGCGGAAAAGGATCAATACGATCCTCAATACATAACAAACGAGCCGCCCCGAACTTGATATTATTCTATCATGGCAAAGTGGGTGCGGTTCTCAGGCGGAGACCTCTCAGCCAACGGCCGAAAAGCTGCGGCCTTTCCGTGCGGCATGGAAACACGCCAAGAGCAAGGCGGCTGTAAAGATTGCCGGATCAAAAATGATTCTATTTAAGGAACCGCTGAATAAATCACGCCTTATGCTCAGCACCTGTCTTGCTTGCCCTTTTTTCGCCATCTTGCACAAAAATTCCTTGACAACCGACAGGTTGCCTGCGGTCTTTTTTCACAACCTGACGGAAAAATTGCTGACGCAATACAGGCACTGAATTTAATCAGCGTTTCCTTAATTTTAAGTCAATAATACACTGAATGGTTCTCAATAAAAAACCTCAGTAGAATATAAGGACAAAATAATCAGTGCGGACTAATGTATATTTGGAGGTTTTTTCCTTTAAAACGGGCTTTACATTTATATGGCTTTTGTTGTATTATAAGGGAGTAAGAGTATATTTCTGTTTAACCTTTGAAACGGAGGCTTTTATATAATGGGAAACACAGAAAAAAGGAATGAACTTCCGCACTTCAAGGCCGTTACGGCTAATGAAGTGAACACAGACGAGGAAAAGGAAGGCATAAAACTTACTAAAGAAAAAGGAACGACCGACAATAAAGAAAGCGTAAATCTTATTAAAGAAGAAGAAACTGCCGTAAACACTGCTGTCTCTCTGAAAAAGGAAACAGATAACAGCACCGCAGATCCACAGGAAACCAAAGCTCAGACAGAAGCCGCAGCCGAAACCGTATCCGACAGCATTTCTGACGTTAAGGACGAGGATAAGCCGGATAACGGCAATAAAAACGAAGGCGGCGATGACGAGGTAGTATTTGCAGGCGGTGAACTGCCTGCCGCACCTCATAGTACCGGCAATGACAACAATGCCGATGAAAAAGACAGCTCCGATGAATCCGATGACGAAGGCAGTGTAGTTTTTGCGGTACAAAGCAAAACTCCGAAGAAAACCCGTATAGCAAGGGCAAAGAGAAGATCTCCCCTTATACCGGTGATCTCCGTTGCTGCGGTTCTGTGTGCAGCAGCGGCTGCAGGCATTATCGTATGGGCGATGAATAATAACTCCTCACCCGCAATTGCAGAGACATCTGCGTCATCTGACACTTCCGAAGGTTCTGACGGCTCCGCTTCCGGACCCTCTGACGGTCAGTCCGGCGGTACTTCCGAAAACTCTCTTGTGTCCGTTGAGCCTGTCGAGATAAGTGAGATAGATACAACAAACATTCTTTTCGGTGAGAATGTTACGGTAGAAGGAGTAGATCTTGCCGGAAAGAGTCTTACGCAGGCGCATGAAGCAATGCAGGAAAAGCTTCTTGAGCTGAGGGACAATATCTCCATTACAATAGTATGTGACGGCAAGACATTAACGCTCACTCAGAACGACTTCAACTTTGACTCGGATATAGCAGACGTTCTTCTGCAGGCTTACCATTACAGCAGAGGAGAGCTTCATGAGCCGACTGTTGAGAATTCATATAACGGAAGTACGACAAATTTCAGGGTACATACAAGCATCAATACCGAATCGGTCGAAACAGCCATAAACAAGGCTGCCGAATTCTATGACGTACAGCCCGTTGACGCTCATGTAACAAAGTTTGACCCGACTGCGACACAGAAGTTTGAATATGCAGACGGCTCTGACGGCTTCCTGCTCGATCATGAAGAGCTTGGCAGCAAGATACGCAGTATACTTGATCAGGGTGAGAAAACAGGCAGCTTTTCTATAGACAGACATCAGACACCGTTCAAAATATCCCTTGAGGAGATAAAGGCAAATACAAGACTTATAGCCTCTCACCGCACCACCGCCGCAAACGTATATGCGTCAAACTCCAACATGAAGTTGGCTATCCGGTCTGCAAACGGTACGATACTGCAGCCGGGCGAGACATTCTCCTTCAATGCAACGACCGGAGATACCACAAACGGCAATATGCATTATTATCCATACGGTGTCGAGGGCAGTTATGTTCCCTCTACCGCTTATTCACAAGGAAAGATAGTTCAGGAATACGGCGGAGGCATCTGTCAGGCATCTACAACACTGTTTATGTGCGCTCTTAAAGCAAACATGGAAATAGTCGAAAGGCACGCTCATCTGTATGCGTCCTCATATGCCCCCTACGGTCTTGACGCTACTGTCGATTACGGCAACCTTGATATGCGCTTCAAGAACAATTATGACCTTCCCGTATATATTGCGACCTATGTATATGACTACACAGGTGACGGCAACGAGGAGCTTATGGTAGAGATGTACGGTCCTCTTTCGGAGGAATATGACGAGATAGTTCCCGTAGGCTGGGTAACCTATGCCGACAATGAATCGTTCTCCGCAAGGGGCGCAAAGGTTTATTTCAAGAACGGCAAGGAAACGGACAGAGTAAAGACACCTCTCGGCGCATACGATTATCACTTTGAAGGATATTACACCGTTATCAACTATATGCCCTCTGACGTTTATTTCGGGCCGGACGTTTATCCGACAGGCGATATACCGACAGTTTATTCACCTGGCGGCTGCGGAGAAAACGGTCCTATAGCATACGGCACGGCATCTGAGGTACTCAGCAAAGCAAGAGCCTCAGGAAACACTCAGACGCAGCAGAGTCAGACCGAAAGCTCCAGGCCCTCAGGCACTGTCGTAACCACAGCATAAACACAGCCCTGCTGACGGCCGCTTCAGACCCGCAGTCCGATTGAGTGACGCTTTTGATACGCTGTATCTTATCATGTCCGGGTACGGTATTCCTATGATGGGATACCGTACCTGTGTGTGCATTATGAAGAAAACATCTTCCGGGAATTACTGCCGGTCTATGAACGGACCGGCAGGCTTTATGTTCTTTACTTAAGATTTTTTATGTCGTTTTTTAAGGGGTGCAGGTGTCCTGCGGACACCTCTGCCGAAGAAAAAAGGAGGAACAGATATGAGTAAAAAAGACAAGTCCGCCGATATACAGAATGAAAAGGATACCGCTGCAAAAAAGAAATTCCCCGTACTGCCCGTTGCCGCAGCAGGTGCGGCCGTTCTTTGTATAGGCGCCGTCGCTGCCGTTATCGCAATAAACAGCAATAACAGCGCAGTACAGACAGCAGCAGACAGCTCCGCAGCGGCTGCCGCTTCTCCTGCAGGTCTGCCGGAGGGCGCTTCTTCCGATGTGCTCTTCCCTTCCGGAAAAGCCGGCAGCGATATACCGTCTGAAATATCTCCGAACAGTTCATCACAGGGCAGTTCCGGTTCAGGCGATAACTCATCAAAGGCATCGGAACATTCAAAAGCCGGAAGCAGCAAAAGCAGCGAAGGCTCATCTTCATCTTCCGCTGAGGAAAGCCCGGAACCCGAAGATATCTATTTCGGCAGGAACGTACTTGTCGGCGGTGTAGATGTTTCGGGCATGACTCTCAATCAGGCGCATAACGCCCTTGAGAACACCGTTCTTGCGATGAGAGAACCAATTTCCGTTACTGTAGTATGTGACGGAAAACAGTATTCCGTAAATCAGAACGACTTCCTTTTTGACGACAATCTTTCCGATGTTCTTTTAGAGGCTTACCGCTACAGCAGAGGCGAGATAACCTCAACAGGCTTTGAAAAGACGATAAAGCAGGGCAAGACAGACTTTAAAGTAACGACCACGCTGAATGATGATTCTATCAGGAATGCGGTTCTGAAATTAGAGGGCGAGATAAACGACCCTCCCGTTGACGCTCATGTAGTAAGCTTTAACCCCAATGAAAAGGAAAAGTTCACCTACGAGGACGGTCATGACGGCTATACTGTAAGCCATACCGAGCTTGAGCAGAATATAAGAAAGATAGTTAAAAGCGACAACAAGACGGGTACCTTCTCAATAACAAAAAATCCGACAAAATTCAAGGTAACACTTGCGGATATCAAAGCCAATACAAAGCTCATAGCTTCACATCATACGACCGCCGCAAATGTATATAATTCAAACTATAACATGGGACTTGCGCTCAGAGCGGCAAGCGGTACGGTACTTAAGCCCGGAGAGACCTTCTCCTTCAACGAAATGACAGGCGACAGCTCAAACGGCGATACGCATTATTACCCGAACGGCACTGTCGGAGCTTATGTGCCCTCAACGGCTATTGTAGGCGGAGAGTATACACCTGCATACGGCGGCGGCATCTGTCAGGCTTCTACAACGCTGTATATTGCGGCAATGAAGGCAGGCATGACGGCAGTTGAAAGACACCCTCACGCATATCCTTCCTCGTACTGTGAAAGAGGACTTGACGCTACCATCAACTACGGCACACTCGATATGCGGTTCAGGAATGACCTGGATCTCCCCGTTTACATTGCTACATACTATTATGACTGTGACGATGATGGAATGAATGAGCTTACGGTAGAAATATACGGCCCTCTGTCAACCGAATATGATGAGATAGTTGTTACAGGCTGGATAGACTATGCAGGCTCTTATTCATACTCAGCAAGCGGCGCACAGGTTTATTTCAAGGACGGCAGGGAAATAAAGAGAGTTTATCTCCCCTCCGGTTCATACGATTATAAGTACGATACATATTATTCGGCTCTGAACAGTATTCCCTCAGACCCTGATTACGGCCCTTATGTATCACCCACAGGACAGACCCCAAGAATATATTCACCCGTAGGTGTCGGAAGCTGCGGACCTATCCCCTATGGTACTGCCGAAGAGTATCTCAAAAAGGTAAAAGAGGAAGAAAACAAGAAGCAGGAGACCTCCAAGCCCGAAACTTCAAAGCCCGAGACTTCAAAACCCGAGACTTCAAAGCCTGAGACTTCAAAACCCGAGACTTCAAAGCCCGAGACTTCAAAGCCCGAGACTTCAAAGCCCGAGACTTCAAAGCCCGAGACTTCAAAGCCCGAGACTTC
>CACXGH010000140.1 GCA_902767175.1 uncultured Ruminococcus sp. | reverse complement strand
GCTTGTTATAGCAAATATATTTGGCGAAGGCATCTTTTTCATAACCCCATTGGTGCCTTTCGCAGAAAGGCGGTTTATAATTATGAAAAAAATATCAGCTTTATCACTTTTTCTGCTGCTTTCTCTCGGGTGCAGCGGATGCTCCTCAAACGGCAATACGGAACATAAGACAATAACTGCTGAAAGCAGCTATGAAATAGTATCGGGCAGATCTTCAGCCCAAAACTCCTCCGTAAGCTCGGAAAACGATGAAGGAACTGATACCTCAGCGCAGACAGCAGCAGAAAAGACCGCAGATTACTCTGACACTGTTTTTGGCAAAGATGTTCTGCAAATCAACATAAAAGCAGATGAAAGCACATGGAAGAGCCTTATCGACAATGCAGGCTCTAAGCCGTGGATAAAATGTGATGTCGATATAGACGGTGAAACATACAGCGATGTAGGAATAAAAACAAAGGGTAACACTTCGCTGCAGCAGCTTGTTCAGGAAGAGAGCACAAGATACAGTCTCAAGATCAGCTTCGGAAAGTACGTTGACGGTCAGACCTGTCACGGGCTTAATAAGCTTGTACTGAACAATATTTACTCAGACAGCACCTATTTAAAGGAATATATGTCCTACGAGCTTATGAGATATATGAACGTACCGTGCTCTCTCTGTACTTTTGCGGAAATAAAGGTCAACGGTGAGCATTATGGCTTTTTCCTCGCACTTGAGGACACAAGCGGGAGCTTTCTTAACAGAATTTACGGAGAGGATAATGAAGTCGAGGCATATAAGCCCGAAGGACTTGATTTAGCCGATAATAACGGCAATAATGATTTTCAGCCCATGCCTGATAACGGACAGCTGCCGTCCATGCCTGAGAATATGATGCCGCCCGGCAGTGACGGACAGCTGCCGTCCATGCCCGAGAACATGATGCCGCCCAGAAGTGACGGACAAATGCCGTCCATGCCCGAGAACATGATGCCGCCCGGCAGTGACGGACAGCTGCCAAAGAGACCCGATAAAATGAGACCCGGAGAGGCTCAGGGTGGGGGAGATGCAGACGGAGGAAAGGGCGGAGTTGACCTTGCTTATACAGATGATAAATTTGACAGTTATAACAATATATTTGAAAATGCAATAACTGACCCGACAGATGAGGATAAAACAAGACTTATCACTTCACTTAAAGGAATAAGCGAAGGGGAAGATATAGAAAAATATATAAACACCGATGAGGTGCTCAGATACCTTGCCTGCAATGTCTTTCTTGTAAACCTTGACAGTTACCTTTCTTCAAACTGTCACAATTATATTCTTACGGAGAATAATGGTGAGCTGTCTATGATTCCTTGGGATTATAACCTTTCCTTTGGAACATACCGTACAGAAAGCTCTTCCGATGCCGTGAATTATGCGATAGATACCGTTTTCAGAGGAGTATCAGCCGAGAAACGGCCTATAATATCAAAGCTGCTTGAAAATACAGAATATCTCGAAAAATATCATTCATATCTGAAGGAAATTGCAGAGAACTATGTTAAGTCGGGACTTTTTAACAATACAGTCAATAAAGTGACCTCCGTAATTGACAGCTATGTAAGATCCGATACAACATCATTTGACGGCTATGATGCCTTTAAGTCTGGTACGGAAGCATTGAAGCTTTTTGCTGAGCTGAGAGCTGAAAGTGTAGCAGGACAGCTTGACGGAACTATCCCTTCAACAACCAACGAAATGGAAAACATCGACAGTCTCATTGATGCGTCAGCGCTGTCAATGGATAAACTTGGCACAATAGAGATGAAAAGACCGGCACGTCAATGACGCTTTATACTAATATCAAATAGACCTGACGACAAGCTTTGGCGCCCCTTCTATCTGATATTAGTATTATTTTCTGCACAGCAGCTGTGTCAGACAAAAATGAGTCATGGTGAATTCAAATCGAATTCAGCCATGACTCGTTCTATTATATGCAGTTTTCTGTTTTATTGAATTGGATTTATTGCCGGAAAATTACACTACCTTTAAGGTCAGGTCCTTTGCGGCAATCTTGTTTTTTGCGTCCTTTACCTTTACTCTGAGGGTATATATGCCCTTTGATACAGGCTTAAATGTTATCTTGTTTGAAGCACTGTAGCTTCTCAGCTCAGAGAATGCTGTCTTTGTGCTCTTCTTGTAGTATACAGAGTATTGATATGGAGATGTACCGCCATAGCCTGCTGCTTTGATGACAACGCTCTTTCCGAGTGTTATCCTTGCTGCTGAAATGGTGGATTTGTTCTTTAGCGGAGCTTTGACGGTAACAGTGAATACCTTTCTTGCAAGGCTGCCTTCTGAATCCTTTACAGTAACAAGTATATTGTATTTACCCACTGCCTTGGACTTTAACTTTATCGTCTTGCTGGTGCTGAAGCCTCTTACAGCGGTATAGGCTTTTGACGCTGCCTTTTTATAATAAACAGCGTATCTGTAAGCAGGTGCTCCTCCTGATGCTGCAGCCGTCACTGTGAAGCTCTTGCCGAGTGTCAGTGAGGCAGAGGATATGGCAGACTTGTTTGCAAGCTTTGCCCGTACATTCAGAGTAAAGAGCTTTCTTACAAAGCTGCCCTTGTTGTCCTTTACAATTACAATAATGCTGTATTTGCCCGATGATGCAGGCTTGAAGGCTGCTGTTGTTGCAATGCTGTAGTTTCTCAGCCTTGTATAGGCAGATGAGGTGGATTTCTTATAGTAGAAAGCGTACATATAAGGAGCAGAACCGCCTGATGCCTTGCCCTTGATGGTAATAGTCTTTCCTATAGTTATTGTATCGGCGGATATTGAAGAGCTGTTTTTCAGAGGTGCTGTTACATTAACGGTGAATGTCTTTCCTGCAACAGTGCCTTTAGCGTCCTTTACCCTAACAAGTACAGTATATTTTCCTGTTCCTGCAGGCTTTATATTGACGCTCTTTACTGTGCTGTAGTTTTTAACGGGAGAATAATACCTGGAAGATGCTCTCTTGTAGTAGTATGCATATTTATAGGGTGAAGTTCCTCCCGATGCATTGGCTTTTACGGTGACGCTGCTGCCAAGAACAACAGAAGCAGAGGAAATTGTGGAGCTGTTCTTAAGGGGAGCTTTGACAGTAAGTGTAAGCTGCTTGCTCTTAGCATTGCCCTTGCTGTCTGCTGCTTTTACAAGTATTATGTAGCGTCCTGCTGTTGCAGGCTTGAATGCCGCAGATGTAAGTGTGCTTGCCTTTCTGAGTGTCGTGAAGTATCTGGCGCTGCTTTTCTTATAGTAAACAGCGTATTTATATGGTGCTGTACCTCCCGATGCGGCGCAGTTTATCTTTACTGCCTTTCCAAGCTCTATAACAGAGGGGGAGATTGAAGAATTATTTGTCAGAGGTGCAATATATTTTGCCTTTACCGTGAGTGCGAGAGTCTTGTTCGATGAAACTCCTCTGCTGTCAACTGCCTTTACGAGTATGCTGTAGCTGCCGGTCGATGCAGGCTTGAATGCAACTGTATTTACAGTATTCAGAGCCTTGAGAGTCTTATAGTATTTGTCGGTGCTCTTTTTATAATAAACTGCATATTTGTAGGGCTTGACTCCGCCTGTAACCGAACAGTTTACTCTTACAGCGCCGCCGACAGTAAGGGATGAAACTGACAGGGTCGATGTATTTCTGAGGGCTGCGATAACTGCGTTTACTTTCAGAGTATGTGCGTCTGTTGAAGTCATTCCGCCCGAATCTCTGACAGTTACACGAACGGTATAGCTGCCTGTGAGGGCAGGAGTCCATGTCTTTGTTGAAGCTGTGCTGAAATCCTTTATTGTAGTATAAGATGAAGCAGAGCTGTGTCTGACATCTATCTTGTACTGATACGGAGCGCTGCCTTCCGATGCAGAGCATCTGATGGTTACTGACTTACCTTTGTAAATGCTGTATGAACTTAGTGCAACAGTTGCTTTCGGAGCGGTTTTGTCGCTTATGTAGAAGTTCGAAGCATTCCATGCAAGGTGATAGAGATTATGTTTATAAAGCATTGCTTTATATGTGCTTTCTGTAAACTGACCGCTTGAGGGTACAGCGAGGACGAAGCCTGTGCCGACATGAGTCCTGTCCGCACGCAGACAAAGCTTTCCTGTTACAGACGGAGAAACCGATACTGAATGGGATACTGTAACATTATCCGTAATATTAAGCTTTCCCGAGAATGTCACTTTTCCTGAGTCGCCGATGTACATAGCGCTGTTCACACTGTAATAACCGTCAGCGTTGCCATGTATAGAAGTTCCGCTGCCGACATCAAGTGTGCCTGCGGAAAGGCTGATCGTTGAGCCGTCCTGATCGTTGTTGTAGTTATAGCAGATCTCTGTATTGCTGATATTGACTGTTTCGCCTGCGGTTTCACAGAAGACGGCTGCGCCTGTCTTGGCTCTGTTGTACTTGAATAATGTACCGTTTGATGAGGTAAGTGAAGAGCCGCCTTTGAGATAGAATGTACCCGTATACCATGCTCTGTTGCTCTGAATGATACATCCGTTCAGGTTTATTCTTGAAGCATTGATTGCTGCGACACTTCCGTTTGCGGAGGAATAGCAATTCTGAACAGTAACGCCCTTTCCAAGCTCAAGATATGCACCGCCTGAAATGTCAAAGAAGGGATAAGATGTATAATTGTTTTCCGAGACATAATGGTAATAGTTATCAAATACTACCATATTATCGGAGCTGCCGTTAAACAAGGAGCAAAGCTCCAACAAGCTCGCTCCAATCAAGCGAGCTTGTTGGAGCTTTGCTCCTTGTTTAATCTGAAGTAAAATCTGCATAATAAACATAACATTTATGAAATTTTTGGTAATAATTCCAACAGCGGATCGGGGATGATTTGTATGCGGAAGTCGCATATTTCCGAGAAGTCAAAGCAAAATATCATGTTAAAATGATAAAATTGATTCAAAAGTAACATAATATTTATTTTGAGGTATTTATTATTGACATAAATTAACAATAATAGTATAATTCAAAGTATGACAGATGTTATTCTGTACAAAGTGTGTATTCCGGTAAGCTTTCAGGCTTAGCGGAGTAACATGATCGTTAAAGGAGTCTTGATATGGAACTCAAAGGTTTAACAGCAAAAGAAGTTGAAAAAAGCCGTGAGCAAAACGGTACCAACGAACTCACGCAGATTCCCCCTGACCCGTTATGGAAAAAGATACTTGCCGGATTTACAGATCCTATGATCATGATCCTGCTCGTAGCTCTTGTTGTTCAGGTAGTGCTTTTCTGCATGGGACAGGCTGAATGGTTTGAGCCTGTCGGAATACTTATAGCTATCCTCATTGCTAACGGTGTTTCCTCGATCAGTGAACACAAACAGGAAAACAAGGCTCAGGCACTAAAGTCTGAGGAAGAGGCTAAAGAGACAACAAAGGTACTCCGTGACGGAAAGCTTACTGAGATCCATGTAAGCGAGGTAGTTGTCGGTGATATCATTTATCTGCAGGCAGGTGACAAGATACCTGCTGACGGTATTGTCGTCAAAGGCGATCTAAAGGTCGATCAGGCTGCTCTTAACGGCGAGACAGAAGAAGCAGAAAAGATTCCCTATGTTGAGGGTGAAAAATACGATGTCAAGGATCTTCTCAATCCCTACTATGCATACAGAGGAACAGTTGTATGCGGCGGTGACGGTTATCTTGAGATAAAGGTCGTTGGCGATAAAACGCTCTTCGGCGAGCTTGCTCTTGAGGTACAGGAGGACACAAGAAAGACTCCTCTTCAGGTAAAGCTTGCCAAGCTTGCAAAGCAGATATCAGTGTTCGGCTATATAGGCGCTGCTGCTATTATCGTGGCAGTTATCCTTAAAACAGTTCTTACAGGCAATGCACCGTCTGACTTTTACGGCTGGCTCAGACTCGGACTTGATGCTATCACAGTAGCCGTAACGGTTATAGTTTGTGCGGTTCCGGAGGGTCTGCCGATGCTTACATCTATCCTTCTCTCATTCCAGAGTATGAAGATGGCTAAGGATAATGTACTTGTCCGTAAGATAAACGGTCTTGAAACAGCAGGCAGCCTGAGCCTTCTTTTCTCCGATAAAACAGGTACAATTACGGAAGGCAAGCTTTCTGTTGTTGAAATGGCAACAGGAAATGTCACTGTATTCGATAAGCTCTCAAAGATGCCGGGACCTCTCGCACTCGATGTTATCACAGGTATCGGAATCAACAACAGCGCAGTTGCAAGTGAAGGAGCTATTCTCGGCGGCAACAGTACCGACCGCGCTCTTATGTCATACCTTGTATCAGCAGATGCAGTAAACAAACTTGCAAAAGAAGATGTTAAAGCATTTAACCCCTTCGACTCCGCCAAGAAATATTCGAGCGTTACTATCAAACGTGACGGCAAGACCGTTACCTATATCAAGGGCGCTCCTGAGAAAATACTCGATAGATGCACGACCTTTGTTGATGATAAGGGTCAGGTAAAGAAGCTTACAGAAAAGAATTATCTTACCTCATATATCGACACACAGGCAGGCAGATCCATGCGTCTGCTCGCAGTAGCAAAGGCAGAGGACGACAATGCTGACGGTGAGCTGACACTTGTATGTGTTATCAGTATCCGTGACAATGTAAGACCCGAAGCTATCGAGGCTATCAAAGAGGTTCAGAACGCAGGCATTCAGGTAGTTATGGTAACAGGTGACAGAAAAGAGACTGCCTGTGCTATTGCTAAGGAGGCAGGTCTTCTTACCTCTAATGATGATGTTGCACTTACATCAGCAGAGCTTGCAGAAAAGACAGACGATGAGCTTAAGGAAATTCTTCCCAGACTCAGAGTCGTATCCCGTGCTTTGCCGACAGACAAGAGCCGTCTTGTAAGATGCGCTCAGGAGCTTGACTATGTTGTCGGTATGACAGGTGACGGAGTTAACGACTCTCCTGCGCTTAAAAAAGCCGATGTCGGCTTTGCAATGGGCAGCGGTACTGAGGTTGCCAAGGAAGCCGGAGATATCACAATTCTTGATGATAACTTCTCGTCTATCGAAAAGGCTATCCTCTACGGCAGAACAATGTTCAAGAGCATTCGCAAGTTCCTTATTTTCCAGCTTACAGTCAATGTCGCAGCAGTTCTTATCTGCTTCTTAGGCCCGCTCTTCGGCTGCAACGTTGTTCTTACAGTCGTTCAGCTCCTTCTTATCAACCTTGCAATGGATACTCTTGCGGCTATTGCCTTCGGCAGTGAGCCTGCACTCAAGGAGTATATGAAGGATAAGCCCGTACCGAGAACTGAGAGCATAGTTACAAAGCCTATGTTTATTCAGATTCTTATAACCTCTCTTTATATCACATTTATCTGTCTCGGCATCATGTTTATCCCGTTCATCTCAAATTGGTTCGGTGATCTGAAAAATGTCATAGACAACGACGGTATACAGATAGGTCTGCGTTCCGCTCTGTTTGCAACATTTATGATGGCAATAACATGGAACGGCTTCAATGCCCGTACAGAGCATATCAATGTATTTGAGCATATCGGCAGAAACAAGAGCTTCATCGCCGTAATGCTTGCGATTTTTGCAATGCAGGCAATATTCATCTCCTTTGGCGGTGATTTCCTCGGCGTAACTCCTCTCGGTCCCGTTCATTGGCTGATATGTCTTGGTCTTTCTATCATGGTTATTCCGATAGATATGATCCGCAAGGCAATAACAAAGGCGATCAGAAAATCAAAAAGCAAGTAAATAACAGAATGAAGAAAAATTCTGTTTATAATAATTTTTAACACAGGAGGTAACAAAAATGGCAGTTAACTTATCAAAAGGACAGAAGGTAGATCTTACAAAGGGCAACCCCGGACTTTCCAAGATAGTCGTAGGTCTTGGCTGGGATACTAACAAGTATGACGGCGGCTTTGATTTCGACCTTGATGCATCAGCTTTCCTCTGCGGCGACAACGGCAAGGTATTCAGCGATCAGGATTTCATCTTCTACAGCAACCTCAAGCATTCATCAGGCTGTGTTTGCCATACAGGCGATAATACAACAGGCACAGGTACAGGTGATGACGAAGTAATACAGGTCGATCTCAGTCTTGTTCCTGATAACATCAGCAGAATTGCATTCACAGTAACTATCTATGATGCAGATACCCGTCATCAGAACTTCGGTCAGGTCAGCAACGCTTATATCCATATCATTGACCAGACAACAGGTACCGAGATTATCCGCTATGATCTTGGTGAGGACTTCTCAATTGAGACTGCAGTTGTTGTAGGTGAGATCTATCGTTATAACAACGAGTGGAAGTTCAATGCTATCGGCAGCGGCTTCAGCGGCGGTCTGTATGCACTTTGCCAGAACTTCGGAGTTAATGTATAAGATAACCGTTTCAAAGGAGTGAGATAGTATGGCAGTTAATCTGCAGAAGGGTCAGAAGGTAGAGCTTCGCAAATCATCAGGCGGCAGTCTTACCAAGGTGATTGTAGGACTTGGCTGGGATGAAGCTAAGCTTACCAAGGGTTTTTTCTTAAAAAAGAAGCCTCAGGAAATAGACTGTGATGCATCTGCATTCCTGTGCCAGAACGGAAAGGTAGTCAGCTCATCTGACGTTGTATATTTCAATAACCTTACCCATGACAGCCGCACGGTACAGCATCTCGGTGATAATCTTACAGGCGCAGGTACAGGTGATGCCGAACAGATAATAGTTGAGCTTGACAAGCTTCCTTCTGTTTATGACAAGATTATTTTTGTCGTTAATATCTATAAAGCCCGTGAAAGAGGACAGCATTTCGGGCAGCTCCAGAATGCCTATATCAGAATATCTGACGATAAGGGCAGCGAGATGTGCAGATACAATCTTGATGGACAGTATCAGGATATGACGGCTATGGTATTCGGAGAGATATACCGCTATAACGGTACATGGAAGTTCAATGCAATAGGTCAGCCTACTAAGGATAACAGCGTAGGTGAGCTTATGAACAAATTCAGATGACCGACTGAAAAAATAACGAATGCAGAGCGGAAATGCAATTTTGATTTCTGCTCTGTTTTTTGTGTAATGCAATTTTGATTTGAGTGAGGGTCTTATGATAAGAGTATGGTTTAATCATTGGTTCAGCACGGTTTATAAGCTTATAGATATGCTCAGGGAAGAAAAGGAATATTACATAATCGGTACCAATCAGCTCAATAATGCGGCATATAAGGTTGTATGCGATGAATGGTATACCGAGCCTGTTCTTGAAGGCGAGCCTTACGCACAGTATTGCCTTGATTTCTGCAAGGAACATAAAATAGATGTTTTCGTACCGAGAAGGCATATGATTTCTATAAGCAAAAGAAAGAATGATTTTGAGGCCATTGGTACTAAAGTAATGGTAGATGACTATGACAAGCTTGTAAGCCTAAATTATAAATCCCGTGCATACGAAAAGCTTCGCAGTATAGGAAGTGTCAATATTCCTGACTATTATCTTGTTACTAATGTGAACGATTTTAAAGCGGCTTATGAGGAGCTGTTAAAGAAGTATAAGCAGGTATGCTTTAAGTTTGAGCGTGATGAAGGCGGAAAAAGCTTCAGACTTATCGACAATTCAAGAAGAGGCTATCAGGCTCTTTTTAAAAAGCAGAGCACAAGAATGCCGTTTGATGATGCAGTAAATGCTCTTTCCGAAACAGAGGAGTTTTCTCCTATGATAGTAATGCCTTATCTGCCCGGAAGCGAGCTTAGCATCGACTGCCTTACTACCTCATCGGGCAGGATAATTATTCCCCGGGTAAAAACAGCCGAGAGAGCCGAGAAAATAATCTATGATGAGGATATCCTCAGAATGTGCAATGATATAATAGACAGCTATCCGCTTGAATGTCCGTTTAATATACAGTTCAAGTATCTTGACGGCATTCCGTATTTTCTTGAGATCAATACAAGAATGTCCGGCGGATTTCAGCTTTCAAGTGTGGCTGAGAATATAAATATTCTCGACATAGCAATAAAGAAGCTTTTTGGTCAAAATAAGGAATGGAGCTTATCCGGAAAGGATAAGCTTGTAACTTATATCGAAACACCGCTGATATTAGGCTGAAAATTTACAATAAAGTATTTATTTAAAAGGACAGAAAAATGAAAGAATACAATGAAGATGATGTCATAAGATTAGCAAAAAGAATAAACAACAATAAGAGGGGTTATCTTATTGTTGACCCTCTGCAGGGAAAACACATTCCTGTTTCACCGTCAGTTGTGTGTGAGATGTCAAAGGCTCTCGGTGAGCTTCTGCTAAAAACCGCAGGCGAGTCAAGGCTCATTATTGGCTTTGCTGAGACTGCAACAGCTCTTGGTGCAATTGCGGCTATGAGCTTTCCCGATGATGCGGTATACCTTCATACTACCAGAGAAAAAATAGCTTCCGGCAATATTGTCAGCTTTTGTGAGGAACACAGCCATGCTGTAGACCAGATAGTAGAATGCAGCTATATATCGTCTGTAAAGACACCTACGGTGATCATGATAGACGATGAAATATCTACAGGCAGGACTATTGAAAATATAGTGACCGGACTGAGAGAAACATTTCCTTTTCTTAAAAATGTCGGCTTTGTCATAGGCTCAATAATAAACAGAATGAGCGGTGAGGTAAGGGAGAGACTGCTTGCAGAAAATATCGAATTCGTTTCACTGATAAATACAAACGCCGGCGATTATGAGGAACAGATGAAGAATATCCCTGTTGAATCTCCTCAGACTGCAGAGGATATTTATTCCGACTATATTACCTGTGTCCTCAATGCTCGGATACCGGACCTCAGAACAGGTATGACTATAGCAGAAATGAAACAGGGCATAGATATTGTATGTGAGGAAATAAACGATATCCTGTCTGAGATATGCAGGGGTGCGGAAAGACTTCTTGTCCTCGGTACAGAGGAATGCATGACAGCGGCAATTGAAACGGGAAAGTACATAGAGAGCAGACACAGCGGAATGTCTGTATTTACGCATTCAACTACAAGAAGTCCTATTGGTATTAATTCAGAAAAAGATTATCCCTGCAGAAACGGGTATATTCTTCCGAGCTTTTACGACAGTGCACGCACCACGTTTCTGTATAATATTGACAGCTATGATGCAGTGCTTCTGATTACCGACAGTAAAAACGAACCGCAGATAAATACGGCAATGGATAAGCTTGCCGGAGTATTCAGGGAGCATTGCAGTAAAATAATTTTGATAAGAGGTTAAAAATGCAGAGCAGTTATAAAAAAGATGATGTTATACTTCTCTTGAAGGATATCACCGGCATGGTAGAGCCGCTTGAGAATTCCGAGCGTGAGAAAAGAATACAGTCAGGTATACATTATTCGGAAATGCTTCCGAAGGAGCATTTGCCCAAAGAAGAATACAAGCAGACATTTCTGCAGGCATTAAAGCTGTATTCGGCGCCCACTGCAAAGGCTGTGGAGCTTCTATGTGAGCAGATAATTGCCGATAAGAGCAAAGATGCAGTGCTTGTATCACTTGCCAGAGCAGGAACTCCGGTAGGTGTACTTCTAAGACGGTATTTTAAATGGAAATATGGTATTGAGGCAATGCATTATTCTATTTCCATAATCAGGGGAAAGGGAATAGATAAAAACGCAATGGATTACATATTGTCAAAGCACCCGAAAGAAAAAATCCAGTTTGTAGACGGCTGGACGGGAAAAGGCGCTATAAGGGAACAGCTCAGAATAGCCATGCTTGATTATGAGGGTGTAGATAATTCTGTAGCGGTGCTGTCCGACCCTGCCTATGTCGCAGGAAAATGCGGTACACATAAGGATTTCCTTATTCCCAGCTCTTGTCTCAATTCCACGGTATCGGGGCTTGTCAGCAGGACTTTCTGCAGGAACGATATAATCGGTGAACACGATTTCCACGGAGCCGCTTATTATAAGGAATTCGAGAATAATGATATGACAGCGCTGTATCTTGATACCGTTGAAAGCAAGTTTGGCTGTGACTTTGAATTTCCCGAGGAGCCGGAGACACATCCTGACCCTTACAGTGAGGTATTGCGGATAAAGGAAGACTATAATATATCCGATGTAAACTTTGTAAAGCCCGGAATAGGTGAGGCTACACGAGTGCTTCTGAGAAGAATCCCATGGAAGATACTTGTTCATAGCTTAGATGATTATGAATACCTCGGACATATTTATGAGCTTGCAAAAGAAAAGAACGCAGAGCTTGAGGTATATCCTCTGCAGTGCTACAAAGCCTGCGGACTTATCCGTTCTCTTGCGGATACTTGATCTCCATGTCGTTTTTTTCAATAACATTTCATGTTTGTCAAAAATAGCAGGTTTTAATATATTTGTTCTTCTTTAATACATAATAATCAGATTGTAAAATAATAAATATTTTATATTATAGTAAGGGTTACCTTCAAAAGAAACATCACGAGCAGGTGTTTGCTATGAATATTTTTTTGTCAGACCTTGATAATACATTGATATTTTCCCACAGAAAAAAACTGAGCGGAAAAAAGCTTGTCACAGAATACCTGAACGGCAGGGAACAGAGCTATATGACAGAAAAAACTCTGCTTATGCTCAGCACCTTCTGCAGTTTAGAGGGAAATATCCTCGTTCCCCTGACGACACGCACATTTAAACAGTACGATAGATTGAAACCTTTTTCAGATGCCTTGGGCATCAGAACAGCACTTATTTCAAACGGTGCCGTTCTTCTGGAAAACGGTAAGCCGGATCCTGAATGGCTAATGGAGTCGCATTCAATTGCTGAGCCGTTTTATGAGGATATTAAAAAGAGCTGCTCTATAATGAAAGAATTTGTCGAAGAAAGTCATGTTCATTTTATAGAGCCTTTCATGTCCTATTGCAGACCGCCTTCTGTCGATGAGCCGTTTGCTATGCTGAAAAAGGAATTTGAAGGAACCGATATGATGGTTATCAGTTCTTCCGGCAAATTATATTGTCTGCCAAAGCTTCTGTCAAAGGGTAATGCTGTGCGAAGATTTATCAGGAGGAAAGCCGCAGAAGGGGCAGGGGTTTTTGCGGCGGGAGACAGCGAATTTGATATTTCTATGCTTCAAGAAGCTGAATATGCCTTTGTTCCTGAAAAAAACAAGGAGTTATTCCGGAATATTCAGAATTGTATTCCGGTCAGCGGTGTTTTTGCTGACGGTTTGTGTGAAAGACTGATAAGACTTTCTTCTGCCGTACATTCCTCAATTTGAAAGGATATTGTTCTATGAGACATCATCTTTATAACAGGAATTTCAGTTTTGTAAAAGAACCTGAAAGCTTTGATAAATACACTGAGCGTGAGCTATTGCAGTATTGTCTGGGGGCTACTATGTATATGCCCGGTACAAAGGACATTACCTCAAAGCTTCTTGACGGCAAGCTTGCCGGGCTTACTTCTTTTGTGATGTGCTTTGAGGACGCCTGCCCGAAGGAAAAGATAAATGAGGCGGAAAAAAATGTCCATAATATGCTCGATAAACTTACGGCTGCAATTGATGAGGGAAAGCTTTCATCAGATAATCTGCCGCTTGTCTTTGTAAGAGTAAGGAATATCGGACAGTTTGATGATTTTGCTGCTCAGCTTACAAAGCATCAGCTCCGCTGTCTGTGCGGAATAGTTTTTCCGAAGTTTTCTGCTGCTAACGGCAGATTGTATTTTGAGAAGCTAAGGGAGCTTAACTATAAATTTTCGGAGAATCTATACGGTATGCCTATCATAGAGAATACCGAGGTCGCATATAAGGAAACAAGGATCAGTGAGCTTTTAGGCATTAAAATCGTTCTTGACAGCTATCGTTCTCTTGTACTGCAGATCCGTGTAGGCGGAACAGATTTTTCCTCTGTTTTCGGTGTGCGCCGGGGAGTTGATTATTCAATATATGATATAATGACGGTCAGAGACTGTCTTTGCGATATAATTAATATATTCGGCAGAAATAACGATTATGTGATCTCAGGCCCTGTATGGGAGTATTTCCGTGCGCCTAAGGAGCTTATGTTTGATGAGCTTCCGTCTCATGGACTTGATGATTATCTTATGAAAAGACTGCCTATCGTCAATCAGGAAATAGACGGACTTCTCCGTGAGGTTATTCTTGATAAGGCAAACGGCTTTGTCGGAAGAACTGTAATACACCCCACTCACATTAAGTATGTAAACGCACTTAATGCAGTAACAAAGGAAGAATACGAGGATGCTGTAATGATACTTGGCAATACTGAAGGAGGAGTTGTTAAGGGTACAGGCAGCAATAAAATGAATGAGATACGGCCTCATACAAATTGGGCTTCTAAAATATATAATCGTGCAAGGGCATTTGGTGTTATAGAAAATGAAGGATCATATATAAAACTTTTTGCCTGATACATAAAAGCACATTTTCCTCAGCTTTTCAGCAAGGGAAAATGTGCTTATAATTTTATACAGTATTCTGAAAAGTAACTGATAATAACCGTACTAATCAATGTATAAATCGCTCTCTGACATGGTCAGGGCATCGGGATTTCGTCCCCATACGATATTTTCACGGATCTTACGGGCGGGATTTCCTGCTGCTGCACAATGCTTTTCAAGCGTGCCTTTGAATACAGAGCCTGCACCGATAAGACTGCCGCTGCCGATATGGGCAGAATTCAGTATAATGCAGTTGATGCCTACCCATACATGATCTCCTAAGATTATCTCGCCTCTGGCGTCGCCTTTTTTATAGTTGTTGCGGCGGATTCCGCTTTCCATGTCGAAAATAGGGTGTCCGTCTCCCGAAAGGAAAATACTTCTTGCAGCAACAAGACAATCAGAGCCGAGAACGATCCTGGTTCCGGTCTTTGCTGTAAGCATAACATCTGGAAGAAAGTGTACGCTTTTGCCTATGTGTATCTCAGCATCACGATGTACTTTAATAAGTACATTTTTCTGACATACAGTTCCCTCGCCTATAATGACCTCACTGCCCCCGTCACCTGTGACGATTATCTGAGAGGTACTGTCAAATCTGCAGTTGGCACCCACAGTGATTTTTACGTTGCAGCAGTAATTATTGAGAACAATAGTAGCACCGCCGTCATTTTTAATAACATTTCCGTAAGAGTCACTGTATGAGGCTTTATCAGGCAGTATTTTCTTTGCACCGTGTATAAGGAAAAAGAAATTTTCAAATTCTTTAAGACCGAGCTTATTCATTGTGTTTAGCAGTTCCGCATTTCTCGGCTTTTTTGCAATGAAAAGATAGTATTTTTCGGGGTGCTGTTTTATTTCACTGATGTGTATGATCTGTCCTTCAGCCTTTTCTTTATTGTAGGTTGCAAAGAAAAGAGTTTCCTTGCCGTAAGTCTCCTGCCAATAGTTTTCTATCTGTTCGTTTCTGTCGTAAAATACGACAGTGCGCTGCTTTGCGTATTGCTTTAAAAGCTTGATGTTTTCTGTGTAGGGGAAAAGAAACTTCTGCGGCATTTATTGTCCCTCGCTCATAAATAAGATAGTATCCGCCAATCATTCATCGGCGGATCCTTTTTTTGCGGTCTCAGTTGTATATGACAACGCAATATGGTATTCCTTTTCGTAGATATCCTTCCAGACTGCGGCATTTCTTTCCATAACATCTTCAATGCGCTTTCGGTGCGGAAGAGAAGTATCAGGATAAATAGGCTCTGCAATGTGTATTGTGTATTCCTGTACATAGAAACCGTCATCTCCCATGATATCGGAGTCCTTCATAGTAATGAAGCATGGAAGAACAGGAGCATTGTTCTTTACGGCAAAAGTATAAGCGCCGCTCTTCAGGGGCTTAGGTTTGCGATAGTTCCACCACATACTCTGCTCAGGATAGAACAATACAAAATTGCCTGTCTTGATAAGCTCATTCGTAGCGCTGATGAACTTCTTCATTGTCTCGAAATTTGACGAAAGCGGCAGTGTATTGCAGTGACGCATAAGAAAGCCGTAAAAGCCGGGGAAGGAGGTGTAATTGCCTTCACGGATAACTCTCCAGAAAGAGCGGTTAGGCTGGTCGGCGGCTTCATAAGCAAGCTGTATGGCAAAGCTGTCAAATGCGTTGAAGTGGTTGCAGGTTATTACGGCACCGCTGTTTAGATTATGGAAATTCTCAAGTCCGCGCATCTCTTTTATTATGAACTTCTTATCCTTGATAAGATTATTGACAAACTTATGTGCGATTATAAACGCAAGCTTGGTTTTGAGCTTATCTGCAATGCCCTTCTGAATATAATCTATTTCATCGGGGAGAAGAACTCTTCCGGGAGGATCTATCTCAACATCTTCGTCAAATCTGCCTTCACGCTCATATTGTTCTATCTTATGCAGTACCTCAACACGATCCTTGGCACGCTTGTCACGGTTGAAGCGGTTAATGAAGTTATCTTCACGGTTTATTTCTGAGAGAGCAAGCTTTTCAAGGTTTACCTGAACAAGCTTATCCTTCTCTTTTTCTTTATCGGAATAGGCATTAAGTACCTCAAGAATATCTTCATATACCTCTGTCTCCTTTGCGTACTTCCAGAAAATATCCCCGTATTTGCAGTCGGAATAATGCCATGGCTTGCTTGTCATTATATAGTGCAGTACATTAGCCTGCTCGATAGGATAGCTTATTTCGCAGAAAACTTCTGTATTCCAGCGCTGATCCAGCCAATAAACATGATCCTTGCAGATAAGATTGAGATAATCCTCGTCCTGAGTTACGACAAAGTTATAATAATGCAGATAATCAATGAATTTATCAAGTACGAAATGCAGACGAAACTCCTCGCAGTTTATCAGAAGAATTCCTGCATTAAAGAAATTGTATCTTGAAACTCCTACTACCTTCTCAACATAAGTGCCGAAAACATCTGTCTGTATCATGACTTGTTCATGGCAGGCGCCTACATAGGCATCTTTTATATCCGTCATATAGAGCTTGCTGATATCGCCCTGAACAATGGTGTCACTGTCGATATAAACAGCCTTTGAGTATTCACTGAACATTTCGGCAATAAACAGACGGTAATATGTTGTTTTTGAGTAATAGTCTCTTAAAGGCAGCTTGTCAGAAATGGACTTGAGATAGTTTGTCGTATCGACAAATCGTATTTCAAAATTTTCGTTCGCAAGCTTATATACCTTCTGCATCGTTTCCTCGGCTATCTCTGTATGGAGAATATATACCATATAATGGTAGTCCTTAGAGGCATTCTGTATCATAGAATAAAGAGAAACGATAGTATACTTGACGAAATTATCGTCACAGGCATAGAAAATAGGTACTATTGGTTTATTCATAGGTCTTATCCCTCATTGTAAATTTTTCTTTCAGCTCAAGGTATTCATCTAAAATATCATCGAACTGATGATATTTGAATACCGAATGTACTTTATCAACATGATATTGCTTGATGTTGTCTGTATGCGGATATGGCAGCCAGAACAAACGCTTTGAAAAATGGCGGACTATAGTATGCTTATGAAGGAATTTCTGATCGTTGTACCGCTGAGGAAGAAGCTTTCTCTTTGTGGTAGAGCGGATAAGTGCGCTCTGATCGGCAAAGGGGAGATGCTTTCTTCTTATCCAGCCTCTTGCTGCTTTGAAGAGTCCTGTTTCACGGCAGCGCTTCATATTGAACAGCAGCACACCTGCATTGATGTAATGCGGATGTATCAGGTACTTGCCGTAATGGTCTGTAGAAGCTGCATATTCATACCCCTCAAGGTCAATATCCCACAGCAGTCTGACATCACGGTTGAACATAATATCCGTATCAAGATACAGCAGCTTATCAGGGATATCATCTATTAAATCGGCAAACAGTCTGATGAGTGTATAAGGGGAGCAGTAAGCCCCTTCGTTGGGACAGCCTGAAAAATACTTCATATAATATTCCGTTACATCATGAAGCATTGCACGGCTTTCGGGATTATAGCTTTTTAATACATCATCAAGAAAGTCCGTCTGTTCATTTGTTATGGGTTTGTACTTAGGGTCGAGGTGCGATACATCCATTGTAAACAGATGCAGGGTAAAGGGCTGAGATGTATTTGTGCGCTTAAGCACGGACAGCGTACAGGTCAGTACACCGTCAAATACGGCATTGTTTCCGCAAAAAAGTAAATCAATCATTTTCTGCCTCCCTTTTGATATACTGTATCTGTACATGATCTGAAAGCTTTGCCCGCTCTTTCATGGTGCTGTACACACGGTCTCTCAGATCCTTTCTCCTCAGACGCGGAGAAAGCTCATGGTCAGGATAGAACGGTCCGTCAACATAGGTGATTATCTTAGGCTCTTTGCCGTGTCTGCGCTTATGATATGTATTGGTGAAGCAGTACACAGGAGCATCAAGCTTTGCAGGATAGGTGAACGAGGTGTCAGGAAACGGTCTTATATCGGTATAATAAGGCCATATATGAGCCTCCGGATAGATAACTACAGTATGCTTCCGTTCAATATGAGTATCTATCGCATTGAGAAAATTCCGGTATGCAGCCTTATCATCGGGCAGAGGCAGCGCTCCGAGGGACGGTGTTATCTTGCCGAGCCATGGAATGGATACATTGTTCGGATGAACTATAATGTAATCATGTCTCGGAAAATTCAGCATATTCGGGATAAACGGGTCTCCGACCACCTGAGTGTGGTTTCCGTACATGAAATATCCCTTGTCCCTGCACTCCTTAAATGCCTTTCTTCCTACGATCTTATGATGAAAGGTAAGCTTTACATAGAAAAATGCTATCGGTGTAGCTATAATTCTGTACCAGAAAAAGTGAGTAAAGCGCTTAAAGAGGGAATCGTGAATATAAGTATAGTTTTCGTCAATTTTAATCGGCTCTATCTGAGCTGTAGAAAACTCATCATTCAGCTCATCTGTATAATAGATGACCTTTCTCTTATCCATTTTGTCTCCCCTTTTTCAGGCTTGTATTTATGTGTTCCGGCAGTCTGTAAACAGTCACATAACCGGATAAACCGGACAGCCGTCAAAGCACATAAAATAACTATTTTAAAGTATTATCCAATATAAAATTATACCGATCATTATAATGTATGTCAATATCATTGTTTGACAGTGAGACATTTTCTCGATTTTTAACGTAAATTGTCATAAAAATCTTAAAAAATAATTAAAAACTAAAGAAACGCTGATTAAATACACTGCATATATTGCGTCAGCAATTTTTTCGTAAGGTTGTACAAAAAGACCGCAGGCAGACTGTCGGTTGTCAATGGATTTTATTGCAGGATGGCGGAACAAGGGGAAGTAAGACAGGCGCTGAGCCGTAAGGCATGATTTTGCATTACCTCTGATTCCAAGCTATTGTTTGTTATTATATATACAAAAAAATCAAGAATTTTTAAAATAACTATTGACAAATTTATTTTGTTCGTATAAAATCTTATTAAACTGTTGAGGAAGAGTAAGTAGACGTTATCACTTCTCTCAAAGAGAACTGCGGATGGTGTGATCGCAGCAGAGAATATAGTGTTGAATGGGCTTCTGAGGGCGAGCGGAAACGGAATATCGGAGTATGCAAGACGGAGAGGACACTCCGTAAACAAGAGTCATCGTATATAAGTACGAATGAGAGGGCACTTTAACAGTGTCAAGCAGGGTGGCACCGCAGGTAATATTCACCTGTCCCGGCATTGAGTCGGGACAGGTTTATTTTGTTTTGCGGGACTTTTCTGTACTACATCTTTCTGCTGAGCGCTAAGCAGAAAGAGCGGTACATTCAGAAACTACCTCCAAAACAGCCTGCAGAAATAAAACATAAAATAAAAAAGGAGCTAATTACAATGAGTGAAAACAAGATTCCCTATAAGATTTATCTGAGCGAAAATGAGATACCGGAAAAATGGTATAACGTAAGAGCGGACATGAAGAACAAGCCTGCACCGCTTCTTGATCCCGGAACAGGCAAGCCGCTTACAAAAGAACAGATGAGCGGAATTTTCTGCGATGAGCTTCTCGATCAGGAACTTGATGATACAACTCCATATATAGAGATACCCGAGGAAATAAGAGATTTCTACAAGATGTACCGTCCTGCTCCGCTTATCAGAGCATATTGTCTTGAAAAGGCACTCGGCACACCTGCAAAGATCTACTATAAATTCGAGGGCAACAATACAAGCGGCAGCCATAAACTCAACTCTGCTATAGCTCAGGCATATTATGCAAAGAAGCAGGGACTTAAGGGCGTTACAACCGAAACAGGTGCAGGTCAGTGGGGTACAGCACTTTCAATGGCTTGCGCATACTTTGGTCTTGACTGTAAGGTATATATGGTCAAGGTAAGCTATGAACAGAAGCCTTTCAGAAGAGAGGTAATGCGCACATACGGTGCAGACGTAACTCCCTCTCCGTCAGAGACGACCAATGTTGGCAGAAAAATACTTGCCGAGCATCCCGGTACAACAGGAAGTCTCGGCTGTGCTATCTCCGAAGCTGTGGAGGTCGCTACGTCTACTCCCGGATACCGCTATGTTCTCGGCTCTGTTCTTAATCAGGTACTTCTTCATCAGTCTGTTATCGGTCTTGAGGCAAAGGCTGCCCTTGATAAATACGGTGTTAAGCCTGATATAATCATCGGCTGCGCTGGCGGCGGTTCCAATCTTGGCGGTCTTATCTCACCCTTTATGGGCGAAAAGCTCCGCGGAGAAAATGACTACCGTATCATAGCTGTAGAGCCTGCATCATGCCCCAGCTTTACAAGAGGCAAGTTTGCTTACGACTTCTGCGATACAGGTAAGATCTGCCCGCTTGCAAAGATGTATACACTCGGTTCAGGCTTTATTCCCTCCGCTAACCATGCGGGCGGCCTGAGATTCCACGGTATGTCATCAACTCTCAGTCAGCTCTATCATGACGGCTATATGGAGGCTGTTTCAGTTGAGCAGACAGCAGTATTCGAGGCTGCTGAGAAGTTTGCAAGAGTAGAGGGCATTCTTCCTGCTCCGGAAAGTTCTCACGCTATCAGAGTGGCTATTGACGAAGCCTTGAAGTGCAAGGAGACAGGCGAGGAAAAGACAATTCTCTTCGGTCTCACTGGTACAGGATATTTCGATCTTATGGCATATCAGAAATTCAACGATGGTGTAATGACCGACTATATCCCCACAGACGAGGAGCTTGCAGAAAGTATCAACAAGCTTCCTGTAGTTCCCGGTCAGGAATAATAACCGCATAAAATATCCTCTCATACGGACTGCTTACCGAAAAGTAGGCAGTCCTTTTTTATTTTTACATTTTTCAAAGCAGAAACTCAATAAATTATTATATGTGATGTTTTGTAAAAAAAGATTTTTCCTTTATTATTAAAAAATAAAGCTGTCAGATATCATTTGTAAAAAAGCTCCCATTGCGCTAATTGGGGTGACTATTATGTCAAGTTGCTGTATAATTTATTTAAATAGAGTAGAATAATTGTGTGATTTTATCATAAAATCATTTTAAGGGTGATACAATGAAAATAATCTCAAAAATCGGCAGAATATTTTTATTTATCCTGTATTTTATGATAATAGCAGCAGGAATTACAGTAATAATACTGCTGATTACAGGCAGGAAGCTCTATTGTATAGAGACGGGAAGCATGGAACCGGACTATCCCGTCGGATCAATGGTCGTAGTTGAGAATACGGATTTTGAGCAGCTTAAAGTGGGCGATGTAATAACATTTGTCATCAGTGACAATACTGTAGTTACCCACAGGCTCATCGGGATAGACCCTGAGACCCGTATGCTTACTACAAAGGGTGATAATAATCAGATTGCCGACTCATCGCCTGTAAGCGGCGAAAATGTCATCGGAAGGGTCATAGCAGAAATACCTTATGCGGGATATGTATTTATGCTGCTGAGCACACGGTTTGGAAAAATAATGCTCGGCATCATCATATTCGGAATTATAGGTATAATTTTCATCAAAAGAATATATTATAAAGCTCCCGAGGAACATTCCTCATATGCAGAGCCTGCTGCACAGGTCGTCGGAAAAGAACATGACGAAATCAAAAAGCCGGAGGACGATGTGACTATGGAGAATATAATTTCCGTAAATGAAGATCAAGGCTCTGATGATGACATAAAGCCTGACCATAATTAAGGAACCGCTGAATAAATCACGCCTTATGGTTCAGCACCTGTCTTGCTTGCCCTTTTTCCGCCATCTTGCAACAAAAATCCCTTGACAACCGACAGGTTGCCTGCGGTCTTTTTGCACAACCTGACGGAAAAATTCTGACGCAATACAGGCACTGAATTTAATCAGTGTTTCCTTAAGGATTGGAAAACGAAGGGAGTGGTTTTCTATCAGCAAAAAGACAAAGGTCAAAAATAAGGAAGAGAAAAAAATGCCGTTAGGCGCAAAAATATTCGATATAGCGTTTACTGTATTCGTATATCTGGTTGCAGCAGCAATTCTTTTCGGAGCTGTACTGTTTGCTTTCAACACATCGTCCGATAAAGCATTATTCGGTTACAGGTATTACACAATCCGCACGGGTTCAATGTCACCTACCTATAATGTCGGAGATATGATATTTGTAAAATTATCCGATGCAAATGAAATAAATGTGGGTGATGTAATTACTTTCAATCCTGCAGGAAACGGAGAGACATATCTGACACACCGTGTTGCGGAAAAGATAGATAATTACGAAAATACAGGTATTACCTGCTTTAAAACAAAGGGTGATGCAAACGAGGATACAGACAGCTTTCTTATCGATGCGGACAGAGTTATCGGCAAAGTCACATTCTCAATACCGGGACTTGGCTATGTGGTAACATTCATACAGATGCGTTGGTACCTTATTATACCTGTAATAATAATGATCGCAGTATTCTTCCTGCTGCTGAAACGCTATTTCCTTATGGGTAAAGAAGATGACGATAAAGAGAAAACGGATAAAAAGGGCGATGAAAGATCGTCTGAGTCCGCTGAAAGCGTTGATTCCGCCGAAACCGCAGATACACAGTCTGACGAAATCAAAGAAAAAACAGCCCCGGCTCAGAAGCTTGCTCCCGATGAAGATAAAGAGAGCGAATCTGATGATAACATCACGGAGACTGAAGAAATCGGAGATGCTGTCACGTCCTTTTCCGTAACAGACAGCATAAAGTCAGATGAAACACCCTGATCGCAGGATACAAGTCAGACATATAGCCTGTATCTTCAGAACAGGTCAATATGCATAATGTCAGAAGCATTATGCTGTGCAAAGATATCCCCAGAAAACAAGCCCCGAAGGGCAAATCCAAAACAAAGGAGAAATGAAAAATGGCAAGCAGATCAAAGAAAAGACGCAGAGTCTTAGCCGCTTCCTGCATACTTGCTGCACTTATCGTGGCAGGCTCATCATTTGCATGGTTTACATCAAAGGACGAGGTAACAAACCGTCTGTCGGCTAACGCTGATTATGACGTACAGATCGTTGAATCCTTCGCACCCCCGGCAAACTGGCTGCCCGGTCAGGTAGTAAACAAGGACGTATATGCTGTTAATGCTGGTAGCATTGGTGCTTTTGTAGAAGAAACAGTTTCGTCTGTAATGACTGTTACAAAAGAAACAAAAGTTGCTACACGTGATGACGATTGCACAACATTGACAGAAGCTGAAAGATATTCTGTTGAAGCAGGTTCTTATTTAGCTCTCGTTGTGCCTGATGAAGGAGCAGTAAGTACACATCAGCCAGGCGAAAAGATTGTTTCGTTTACTGTAGATAATTCTAAGAATTTGGATGGCTATTCAGCTAATACTGTTGTTACTGACTTTACACCTGATGTAAGCGGTGTTTATGTATTTAGAAGATCAATAGAAGTTGATGGCGTTGATCAGAGTGAAACGTTTAAGTATAATTCATATTACTATGATAAAGATACAGACACATACTATAAGACTGTTTTGACGTCCGTTACACCTGATACTGTTGCAGATTTTGCAGGAGATAATGTGAGAACAGATGGTAATCTGTCAGCAGCTAATGTTGTATACTTCAAAGATGTAACAACTAAGGAAGTACCGAAGTTGACTTATGATGCTACAAAACACAGACTTGTTGCAACAGTAGAAGGTACTTCATATATTAATGATGATGCTTTAAAAGCTTATGCAGAAGCATATGATAAAGCTATTCATAACTATCAGTTGGCGCTTGCCGAAAGAACAAGAGCTGTTGATGAGGATGATGCTGCCACTGATACCTTAAAGACAAAACTTGATGCATTGACTGCTGCTGAAATTGCAGAGGCTAATGCGGAGAAAGCATTCAAAGAAGCACTTGCTGCGTACAATGCAATTGTAAATGAGTATAATGCGGCTAAATCAGATTATGATACAGCAAAAGCAAATGTAGAATCTTTGATTGACGAGTTATATACCACAAGCACTGGTTTGGTATTGGATGTTCCTACTTCTCTGCAACCTGATGCATATTTAACCTATGATGGCAGTGGCGATTATGCAACGACATTTAATGAGACGGCTACTTTCGTTGCAAAGTTAGAGGCGGCATATGCCAATAGGGACTCTTCAACAGATCAGGATGCATTCCTTAATGACTTGAAAGCATGGATAAACGGTGAAAGTATAACACCTGATAACTACACTGGTTCAGAAACTTTTAATGCAAATTCTTATGATAATCTTGATGATTTAGTTGCTCTTTTAAGTTATAGTCAGCTTGAGGATTTCAAAACATGGATTGGATCAAATACTGATGACGAAAACCATAACAAATGGCTTAAAGAAGCAGAATATCTGATTGCCAAAAAAGCATATCAAGATAAGGCACTTGAATATAAGCAGGCTAAAGCAATATATGATGAATTATCTACAAGAGTAAGTAAAGATAGCCCCGGACTGCTTTACCAAAGAAAAGAAGCTGCTAAGGCTCTGTTAGGTGTTGATTACAACGTGAGTGGAGCTGCAGCTGCAAGAGACGCACTGTTAAGTGAGAACTTAGATAATGTTGTTGCTGACTTAGATAAAGACAGCCAAACTTTTAACAACGTAACATCTATCGGAAACGCAAGCATTGACCACAACATATTTAAAGAAGCTCTTGGTGGCGGACTTTTCGGTAAATGGTATGATGCTGCAATTGCAACTGCAAAAGCTCAGGATGAGTATGATGATGCTCGTGCTGCTGTTTATACAAACAATCCAAGTACTTCTTCCAATCTTGCAGACGCAGAAGCTGCCGTTGCAGCAGCTAAAGCACAGCTTGATCTTGCTGCTGATTTGTATGCTGACGCTGTTGCAGAATATAATGCTGACCAAGATATAGTTGTTTACATCAATTTGCTCAATGATGTTACAGAAGGCGGCACAGCTGATAAGTGGCAGATTCTGCCTACTACGG